>DAOTAI010000543.1:0-3068 GCA_035593865.1 Acidobacteriota bacterium | reverse complement strand
TGAAGTACTTCCTGCCCGTGATCACGCCTTTCCTTTCCAGGTATTTCGCTACCCCAATCATTCCCACGTCGAAGACTTCCAGTTCGGGCAATATCCCGCGTTCCCTCATCGTCTCCGCCAGACGCACGATTGTATCAAGGGAGTTCACACTCGGCCCGTTGATGAAATTCAATGAGCCCAACGTCAGGCTGGCGAAGTCGGGCTTGGCAGGGCCGTCGAGGTAAAGGACTTCCGATCTCCGCTCGAAGTCGGACCAGAGGCGGCCGGAAGTCGATGCGCAGCAGATCAACTCCGGCCGTTCTCGCCGGATTCCCCTAAAGATTCGTTCGTATACGCGAGCGTCCCAAGTGGGCTTTCCCTCCGCGTCCCGGGCGTGGACATGAACCACCCTCGCGCCGGCATCGAAGACTCGAACCGCGTCTTCTACGATCTCTTCGACGCTGATTGGCACAAAAGGAGCGGCCTTTTTCTCAGGTACCATGCCGGTCAAGCAGACGTTGATGACCAATGGCGGGTAAGGGGAAAGGGGATGCGGCTCGTTCCTGGCTACGTATTCACTGGCCCAGCGGGTCCGGTCCAAGCGGTGAAAATACGCGTCGAGATCCAGTTCGAGGGTTGTCCAGTGATCAACCGACGGATCACCGAACGAGCTGACTTTTGCCAATCGGCCAACCTCGCGGTAACCATAGTGCTTCTTGTACCAGGCGATTGTTTCGGGGCGATCGGCGTTGGTAATGACCGTTTTGACACCGACTCGATGCATGGCTTCCAGGCGAATATCCTGGAGCATCCGTCCGATGCCGGCGTTGCAGTATTCTGGGAGCACACCCAGCAGGGTGGTTTTGCCACGCGTCTGGGATAAGACTTTGTAGCCGGCGGCACCCACAACGCGGCTGCCGAGCCTGGCTACATAAAAGCAATCCAGGTCCAGCTCTTCCATCTCCGGGGAAGGAACGTGGTGCATATTCCACGGCTTCATGACCTCAAGGATTGCGTCGAGATCTTCGGGACGAGCCTTCTGAATAATTGGTTTTTCCATGCACACTCAACGGCTAACAGCGGTCTGATAGGGCACGGGGGGCCGTCCCCCGACAAGCGCCCGGGAAAGCTATCCTCACTAGGGGCATTCCTGGCTTATTTCCGAGAATGCAGTCATGAACTTCCCAGACCTGGTTCTTTGTATCTGATCCACCGGTTCGAAGTCGACTCGCACTTCCGGCCCCAAGACCTGCACGAACTCTCGCCTGATGTTTTCCCGGTGTTCGGGGCTCAGTCCGCTGTTTGATACATAACGAAGCACGTAGCGGTCAACTCTTTTCTGAATAATCTGGAATTGCTGCAATTCAGGCAGAAACTTGATCCGAACCACCAACTCCCAAGGCGATACGATTCGGCCCGAGGGCAGGCGAAACAAATCAATACTTCGGCCTACCACCTTCCCGAGCAGTGGTAATGTGCGGCCGCAAGGACAACGTCTATCGGTAATTTCTGCGTAATCACCGATCTCATAACGAACCAACGGCATAAGCCTGTTATTCAATGTGGTCACAAGCACGCGCCCTAATTCACCAGGTTGCGCCGGCCGCCCGTGCTCGGTTACCACTTCAACATAAACGTGTTCGCTATTGACATGGTATCCACCGGCCGGGCACTGCCAGGCGAGAAACGCTTCTGTTGTCCCGTAGTTGTCAGCGATGGAGAGCCCCAGCTTTTCAAGGGCTTGCTGCCGGGTCAGATCGTCGAGGACTTCGCCACCGGTGAACACACCTTTGAGGTTGCGCAGCCAGCTTGTGTCTTGATCGCCGAGAAGGGTGAGCAGGCCGCCGAGATTAGAAGGGTAGGTGTATAGGTACTGAGGCCTATAGGCCCGCAGCCAGTCAAGCTGTTCGTGCAACGGGGTGAAGACCGACAGGAACCTGACGCCGATGCAGCGAAAAGCCCGTATCACGCTCGCATCCGCCGTCCCTCTCGGCAAAGAAATAATCCATACACTTCTTCTCAGCGGGCTCCATCCATTAGCTCGCAAATAGCGGGCACGGGCTGCGAAACGCTGCCTTTGGTGAGAACGGTCAAACAGCACTTCGATCGGCATGCCTGTCGAGCCGGAGGATCGACCTGCCTGGAACCGCCTGCCGGGATACATCGAACGGACTTCCTCATTCAACAAGGGGATATCCTTACGCTCGAGAATCGGAACGTCCTCCAGCTTTTGCGGAATCCGTCCCTTGAAACGGTGTTGGTAGAACGGAATTCCGGCAGCATCTGTCAAGGTCTTCCGAACCATAGCGGTGACGTACTCGCGTCGAACCTCGTCACTCCAATATTGGGACGCGAGGCATTGGCGATATGCGAACACGGCACCTGCCAATGGTGCGAGGACTCCAGGGTTCATGGTGGTTAGATGAGCGTAGTGTAACGGATTGAAAGCGTCAAGCCGGCCGATCAGGTGGTCTCCTCGTTACGGCTCGGGATACAATTCAGGGGCCTCCGGCCAGTTGGATTTAGCTTCCAACCGGGATATATATCGGAGAGAACGAAACAAGGAGAAGCTTTATGACGACAAAAATCGGACGGCGACGTTTCATGGCCACCGCTGCCGGGGCAGTGGGTGTTAGCGCACGAGCGATGTCCCCAATGACGGCAGCTTCTTACTCTCGAATTGCCGGTGCCAATGACCGCATCAACATTGGATTTATCGGATGCGGCGCCCGTGGGTTGGGGCATCGGCGAATGGTTGAGATGTCCATTCGCGACAAGAATCTCGGAGTCGTCGCGGTTTGTGACATCTGGTCGGTCAACCGCGAGAAAGCCGCCGCCGACTGCAAGAAGCGCTTTGGTGTGAATGTCAAGCAGTTCAAGTATTCCGAACAGATGCTCGAAATGCCTGAGCTGGACGCGGTCATGATTGCGACCGCCGATCACCAGCACGGCAGAATTCTGGCGGAAGTCGTGGCCGCTGGGAAGGATTGTTACGTGGAAAAGCCAATGGCTCTCGACGTGGAGGAAGCCAAACTCGCCCGGGAAGCCGTGCTCAAGTCGGGCCGGGTGGTCCAGAACGGCGTTCAGTG
>DAOTAI010000045.1:0-18485 GCA_035593865.1 Acidobacteriota bacterium | reverse complement strand
AGTGAACTTTGCTCGCGCTCGCCGTGTCTCGAGTGATCTGGTCGGGTGAGGCGCCTGGACTGAAACCTGATCCTTCGCAGCTGTTGTAAAACAAGAGGAGAAAGCCGGTAATCCAAGCGGCCATCCTCATGGTCCGTGTCATAGATGGTTCTCTCTCGACGACTCTTCAATTGGCAAACCCCGTGCCATGTGAGCGGCTGGAGGCATAGTCCCGGTCAATACGCTTAAAATTCAATTCATTGCGGACGGAGCACCCACACGGCGGGCAGCAGATCGCGCAGGCGAGTTCCCGAAAATGTCAGTGAGGGTGAACGTTTTGGGGGACGACACCGGGTTCAGCAAGTAATAGCTCCGGGGCTCATGCTTAGGATTCGGGAGTGTCGTGGGACTGCTTTGACGCCACCAATCCAAATTTCTCGAGCCGGTAGTTGAGGGTACGATAGGTCATACCAAGCAGCCGCGCAGCCTTCGTCATGACACCCCCGCTTTTCTGCATGGCCTGAACGAGGAGGTGCTTCTCCAGTTCTTCAAAGTTCACCCCTTGATCGGGGAGCTCAATCCAGTCAAAAGTCGTTTGCGGCACGACCGGTGCCCGGACCTCGGCTGGCAAATCTGTTTCTTCTATCTCTTCTCCCTCCGTCAGAATCATGGCCCTTTCAATCGCGGATTCAAGTTCACGGACATTTCCGGGCCAGCTGTAAGTGAGCAAGCGCTGCATGGCGCGCGGAGAAACCCGCTTCGCGTCATGAGAAGCCACCGATTTGTATTTCTTCACGAAATGCTCGACAAGGAGCGGGATGTCGGTGACCCGCTCTCGTAGAGGAGGGATGACAATAGGAAACGTATTCAGCCTGTAATAGAGGTCCTCGCGGAATTTCTGTTCGCCGATCATCTTCCCTAAATCGCGATGGGTCGCCGAGATGATTCGGACATCCACTTTGATCCTCTCGCTGCTGCCAAGTCGCTGTATTTCACGCTCCTGAAGAACCCTGAGGAGCTTTCCCTGAAGGGGCAGTCCCAAGTCCCCTATCTCGTCCAGGAAGAGGGACGACCCGGACGCTTCTTCCAACAGGCCCTTCTTTCTCGCGAAAGCCCCGGTAAAGGCACCTTTTTCGTATCCGAACAATTCAGACTCCAGTAAAGCTTCAGGAATGGCCGCGCAATTGAGGCTGAACATCGGCTTGGCGGCCCGCGGGCTGAGTTGATGGACGGCGCGAGCCACCAATTCCTTTCCGACGCCGCTCTCCCCGTAAATCATTACGGTCGTGCTGTTGGGAGCCACTTTTCGTATAAGCCGGAAGACCTCCTGCATGCGCCCGTGGCGCCCCACAATATTCTCTATGGAACACCGTTCTTCGAGCTGGTTCCTGAACAGCTGGTTTTCCCTGATCAGATTCGCCTGAGTGACGGCCCTTTCCACCAGCACGAGCAGCTCCTCCCGGTTCAGCGGCTTTGTCAGGTAATCAAAAGCACCCTTCTTCATTGCGTCGACCGCAGACGGAACGCTGCCATGGGCAGTAACCATGATGACGAGTTGACCGGGCATGATTTTCCTGGCACTCAGCAGAAACTCGATACCGTCCATGGCCGGCATCTTGAGGTCTGTCAGAATCACGTCATAGGCGCCGGTTTCCACCATCTGCAACGCCTGGGCGGGGCTCCCGGTCGTCGTCACCTCAAAACCGGCATCCCGAAGGATCAGAGCCAGGATCTCCTGTTGTCGTCTTTCGTCATCCAGTACCAGAACGGAGCCCTTGTTAGTCTGCCTGTTCATCGCCGTCCTTTGAAGCTGCCAAAACTGAACCAGGGAAAGAAAGCTCGAACCTTGAGCCGCGCCCCGGCTGGGAAAACACTTCAATTCGACCGCCCATTTCACGCACCCATTTATGTACCAATGCCAGGCCTAGCCCGACTCCCGACGACTTGGTCGTAAAGTAAGGATTAAAAATCTGGTCAATTGACTCCGCCTCGATCCCCGGACCGGTGTCCTCAACCCAAATCACGACCTCACCCTTATGGGGCTTGGTAACGCCAGCCCGGACCTGCCCGCCCGGACCGCTCGCTTCTATCGCGTTCTGAAACAAGTTCGTGAGCGATCGTCTCAAGAGATCCGGATCAACGACAGCTCGCAAGTCCTCCTCGGGCGCAAACATTTCGATGGCCACTCCCGGGGAGTTTTGCCCGCGTACTGCCTCATCCCAACTCTCCGCCAAGACAGGAGCGACCGATTCAAGCGTTCGCCGTGGTGCCCTATCCCTGCCGAAATCCAGAAAATCCTGGATCATCCTGTTGACCCTCAGAAGCTCGGAATGCGCCTGTTCCAGGAGTTCTCGAGAAGCCGGGTCTACAGAAAAATCCTTGCTGTTGAGATGCTCGAATGTGAGGCTGATAAAATTCAAAGGGTTGCGGATATCGTGAGCAATACCGGCTGCCATCTGCCCGAGCGCGGCAGATTTTTCCTGCTCTCTCAGTCGCCCCTCCAATATACGTTGTTCCTTCAGTCGGGCGCTCATACTCCTGAACGTGGTCACTAAAGCTCGCAATTCGCGGCCGAGCGGCTCGGGAATTTGAACGTCAAGGTTTCCGCCTGCCACCTGCTCTGCGGCCTGTTTCAGATTCTCAAGTGGTTTTGTCAGGTACGAAACAAGCCCAAACATAAGAAGAATTCCGAGGCCGAAAATCCCGATCGAACCCACGGTCTTATAGAAAACCATGTTCTTGAACAACACTGCGAAGTTGTCCAACATCAGGTGAAGGTTCACATACCCGAGGAGACGTTCCTCGGCGACTACAGGGAGTGTCAAATCGTACCTGGTCTGTTCTTCTTCCGTGGCTAAAGCCGGCCGAAACACGCCGCGGCTTGCTGGTTCAACCGGCCGGCTGCTGGCAATCACCCTGCGTTCGGCGTCCAGGACAATGATTTGATCAACGCCGCTGGCCCTTAACCGGGACTGATAGTCGCTCAGGATGTCGGCCGCGCTCTTCATGCGGCCGGAACCGGCCGGAAGCTGCTGGACGCTTATCTGAATTGCCCTGGAAAGGGTTTCAACGTGAGATTGCACTTCCGCGAGCGCAGCTCGTTCTATCTTACTGGTAAGCCAGTAGTTCAGTATCGCTGTCAGGCCAAACAGAACCAGCATCACGCCAATCACACGGGTCTTGAGGCTGACATCCTCCAGACGGATCGGGAGTAACTGCATAATCTTTCACCTTCCGGAAGGATTTCATTCGTAGAAGATCTTGATAGCTTACCTTAATTTCTGCGGCTGCGGCTTGAGTCAGGGGCGAGGTGTGAATTGGGCCAAGTCGTAGATACTGAGCTGTTTTTCGAGGTTGGCCACTTTGTCGACCACAGCCTCGAATCCGTCCTCGCCGAAGAGTTCGTGCTCCTTTCTCTCGAACTCCTCGCCGAGCGAATCATATTCGTTCCTGCTAACGATCTTCCTGAGAGCGGGGAACAGCACGGTATCTTCCCTGGCCTCGTGTGGTCGGTACATTCGGACAAAGTACTTGAGGTCGCGGACAAGCTTAGCCTTCTCTGAGACGTCCTGGAGTGTCGACGCACTCAGCTGGAGAGTGGAGTCTGTCAGCCGGCGGCCGGCCTCGTGTTGGTTTTTCAGGACAGCAACCAAATCGGTCAGCACTCGGGCTTGGGTATATCTCGGGAAGAGGAAATTCTCTTCCAGCTTTTCGTGATAGTCCTCGATGAAGGACCGGATGACGCCTGCAGCCGTGGACACTATGGCCACGTTCAGCTCCGAGTTCCGTTCGAGTCGAGAGATACACTCCTCGTAAACCAGGAGGAGTCGGTTGAGCACACCATGTTCGCGCATAAGATCTTCCGCCGGCGAAATTTCTTCTTCGCCCCCTGCAGCGGCGCCTCTCTGCGCGAAGGTCGAAAATCCAGGTAAGGCTGCCGTCAGACCCGCGGCCGTGAAAAGCCGGAGAGCCTGCCGACGAGATGTTGATACTTCCGGACGAGGCAGCAAGATTCTCGCCTGTCTCCTCCGTTCAATGCTATTTGCTCGATCCTTCATGGCGAAACACTCCTTGAGGTCGATTCCAGAATCGAAAGGGTTCGGCAGTCGTTCAGATTGGTGCACACCGACCACCATTCTAAATTTATCCAGGGCTTTCAACGTCGTCGGACGTCCCCCGGTTGCTGAGGTACCGGCGTCGCTTGATAGCCTCCACCGCCTCGGGCGGCACCTGATTTTCCCAACCCGGTTCATCGCTCTGGATCTTCGCTAAAACGTCCTTAGGAAGAAGATGCAAGTCTTCTCGCTCTACGTGCTCGATCGGCTGGATGAATTGGTTTTCGCGCAGATATCGGTAAAGCATCTGAACAGAGGATGGCAGCAGCAAAGTATCGGCCGTGATCAGCTTTCCCATCTTATTTCGGGAGGGATAAGCATAAAGTCGGACGTTTGATTTGACTAATCGGCCTATCCCCTCGAGGATACCACCATCCAAGTGTGTGTAGTATTTCGGGTCGAGAAGTTGTTGCAGGTTCGGGACGCCCAATGCAAATACGGTCATAACCTTCGTGTAGCGGTGCAAGTACTCGGAAAGAGCGTAGAAATGAGCGTAGTTGGAAATCATGGTCGCAAAACCGATACGAGACAGGATCTCGACTCGAGTCAGGAAATCGGCGTGTTCGAACCGATCACCAGTGAGATTACGCAGCGACATCTCCATGACAGTCACCGGGACTTGTGAGGATTGCGGTAGCTGGCGAGCAAACACTCTTGATGCGACTTCAAGGATGTCCAGTGATGCGTACGTGACCGGTCGGAAACTGCCTCGCTCAATCAACACCGGGCGTTGATACAGGATCTCTGCCGCTTGGACGACCTTCCCGTCACGGGAGAACATGGCGACGTCCGTAAAACCCCGTTCGATGAGTTGAAGTGTCATCAGCCGGTTGTCAATCTCAGGAAAAGCGGGACCCGAGAACTGAATCATGTCCACTTCGATCCGATTGCGATTCAGCTCATCGAACAGTGAACCTAACAATTCCTCAGGATCACCGTGCAGATACACCGCTCCATAGACAAGATTGACCCCTATAATCCCCACGGTCTCCTGTTCTCTGGCTGGTTCGAGGTCGAGAAGGCGGATATGAATGATTACATCGGACGGGTCTGATTCCGGGCGATGCTGGAACCGGATTCCCATCCACCCCTGTCCTTCCTTGTCTGGAGCTTGCCGAGTCGCAAACGTATCCGCCAACACGAATAAGCCACTCGTCTTAACGCGGCCCGTTTTGAGTTGATCGAGCAGGAATTGGTATTCGTCGTCAAGAATGGCCTCCAGACGTTGCCTGCTGACATAGTGCTCGCATGGGCCATAAAAGGCATCACTGATAGTCATGTCGTAAGCGGAGATGGTCTTGGCAACGGTGGCCGAGGCGCCGCCGACGTGAAAAAACCAGCGAGCCACTTCCTGACCGGCCCCGATTTCCGCAAACGTCCCGTAAGCCTTGTGTTCCACGTTAATGCGACGCGCCTTTTGCGCTGTCGTGCCTGGCATAGATCCAGCCACAGCAACCCCTGTGCCAGTGGCGAATAACCCGGCAGACTTCAATATTCAAGAAAAATCGAGTCGGCTGGAGAGGAAAAAGGCCCGGTTCCGGGATAGACCAAATGGGAACACGACTGACGTTTTGGTGAACTCTCTCACTGAGGAAAGATATGAAGGACCGGGATAGGATCCGTAAGCCTCACCACAGGTACTCCCGATATCGTCACGCTGTCGACGATTTGGAAGAATCGATTAAGCTCACACATCAAGCCCAAGGATCCCAAATTTATTGTTTTTAGTGGTTTAGTCACAACCCCGATTCCGGACCCTTTATTGCAGCGCCTCTGGATTAATACACATCACCAAGTGAGGTCACAGAATGTTCAACGAACGACATACATGGGCGGTAATCCTCGCCGGCGGAAACGGCGGGCGAATGCGGGGGTTGATTGAGGAGTGGCTCGGGTATGCGCGCCCCAAGCAATTCTGTGTTTTCGTCGGAACCAGGTCGATGCTGCAACATACTCTCGATAGGGTGCTCCGCCTGATCCATCCGGATCGAATCATCACAGTAATCGGAGAAGGCCAGCGCCGTTTCCTGGTCTCCGCATGCCGTGGGCGCCTCCCCGGTTGGCTAATAGAACAGCCCCAGGCTCGGGGGACAGCAGCAGCGGTGTTAATCGCGACGGCCGTAATTCGAACCCTCGATCCCGATGCCACCTTGCTGATCTTGCCTTCGGACCATTTCGCCTGGCCAGAGAGTGGTTTTATTGACCACCTCGACAACCTCATCTCTTTTGCCTCCACCACCCCCGACCGGCTGGCTGTTCTGGCTGCCGAGCCGACGGCACCAGAAGCCGACTACGGTTGGATCGAGACGGGTGGACCTGCTCGGTCCGCAGCCTTGGACTGCAACAATTTCAGAGAGGTTTTGAGATTTCGAGAGAAACCCAGCTTGGGCGAAGCCATTGAGTACCTTCATCGGGGCTACCTCTGGAACACCATGGCCTCAGCCGTCACAGCGAAGACGCTCTGGACGCTCGGTGAGCAACTA
Source organism: Acidobacteriota bacterium (assembly GCA_035593865.1). GTDB lineage: Bacteria > Acidobacteriota > UBA6911 > RPQK01 > RPQK01 > RPQK01. The sequence continues at coordinate 11,908 of DAOTAI010000045.1, read as the reverse complement.
CTGCCCAGATTCACCCAAAGTCTCAGCCAACTGACGCTTCCATCGCGCTCAGCAACATCTGAACTTGGATGCATCGAGATTCCGTCTTCCTCGCTCAAGGCCACATATATGGGCTTGGCGGATGCTGACTTCTCCCGAGATCTCTTGCAAAAGTCGCCTTGGAAGGTCGCGGCCACGCCCCTGCAGCACGTGGCCTGGAGCGACTGGGGACGGCCGAGGCGAATCCTGGACTCGTTGTCTGATTTGGGAAAAAGCCCGCACTTTCTGAACGGACACGAGCGTCTTGCTGGAGTCTTCGCCTGATGGTCGTTTTGCGGCTCCTTCATGCGGGCACCTGAACGAGGCAATGCTCGCTGGAAGGCAGCCGCTTAATTTGACTTCGGTTCGGTGCTCCAAAGTTCCATAGTCAGACTGAGTCCTGTAAGCAGGCTGGACGCTCCCAAGGCGAGAAAACCGGCAAGGACCAGCACCAGGGCCGCTGTCCCCTCCAGGGCCGCAATGCCAAGAATCACCCCGCCAAGTCCGATCAAAAGCTGCATGGCTGCGGCCAGCGATACCAGTCTGTAAATCTTTCTGTGGTCGTCGCGCACGACCCGGCTCCTCACGAGACGAGACGTAGCGGCACTGCCAAGCATCAACCCGCTGGCTGAAATCATGAGAGCGACGGACAGGAGTGTCAAAGGCGCGACGCCGAGTAACGCCAGAACGCCAAGAATCAATCCCGACAGGCCGGCCATGGATTCGGCGGTCATGCCGCTGGCGAGGTCAAACGAGGACCACAAATCCTCGCGCAAACTCGAAAGGATCGGGGCGTTTTTCGCCACCATCGCGCCGCCTTCGAACAGAAGGGCCGCGCTTGCTGCCAATTCAGTGGCAGGCGCCAAATGTTGGCGGGCCACACCACGCAGGGCCAGTACAGCCGTGACGATCGCGACAGCGCCTGCGAGGCTCTGTGCGATTGACCCTTCAGTCAGAAACTGCGCCGTGCGTCTCTGCTCCTTGATTTCTTTCTCGGAAGTCTTGACCTCCATAGATTACCTCCGTGGTCCCTTCTGTATCACCATGCATCGAAGCAAGATCCTGGCCAGTCAGTGCCCGGGGATCTTTACCAGCGAGCGCATACTACGGGTGGCTTCATAAATCGCACCGTCTAGTCGAAAGAAAAGAACTGCGCTGAAATGGGGCAACGCGCGCCCACGAAATCGTGAAGGTTTTCGACGATTTGGTGCAATCGATGCTGGTTCCATTCCTCATTTCCGGGCTTTTCCTGCTCTGCCATTTAGGCACAGGAAGTGCAACCCCTGTAGCAATTCTTCAGCAGAGACGATTGAAAGGAGCATAGAGCTATGCGAAAACATGTAACCGTTATGGTCGCGCCTTTTGCGGCCGTTCTGTCGCTTCCTTCGAGCGCTTTCGCTCAGGAGCAACGACACGAAGTGAGTGTGCAGGGCGCCGGCAGCTTCACGAAGGACTCCGAAGGAAACGGCATCTCGCAACACACGACCGACTCAGGTGCCTTCCTCGCCAATTACCGATACCATCTGAACAGGTGGCTGGCAGTCGAGGGCAATTACGGATACAGTCGAAACACCTACCAGAATTTCACGCCAACCAATGAGTTTGCTGTTAATGCGAATGCCCGCCAAACCACCGGGGCGCTCGTGCTGACGATTCCCGCCAGCGCTATCAGGCTGGAACCCTATGTACTGGTCGGCGGGGGCGTAGTAGCGTTCGATCCGCGAACCGACGTTATCGGCACTATCGCAGGCGCCGATGAGGAAACGAAGGCGGCATTTCTCTATGGGGGCGGCGCGAATGTGCGATTAGTTCCCCACGTGGCTCTCCGCTTGGAGTATCGCGGTCTGGCGTATGGACGCCCGGATTTTGGCTTGACGCAACTGGATTCTGACGCAACTGCGCACACAGCTCTTCCAACTCTGGGGGGTTCGTTTCGGTTCTGAATCGGGGTCTTACCACCGGCCTGAGGCCTGAAGCTTCTCTTTCACGTCAGCGATCCAACGCGTATCCCGAAGCCGGGACGGCTGGACGAAGTGGACCCAGTGGACCAAGTGGACTCAGTGGACGAAGCAGAGACCGTAGATCCTTCAGGCGGTGTACTTGGTCCACTACGTTCACTTGGTCCACTCCCCGCCCGTAGGACCGGCACGTTTAGAAGCCGGGCGGGCGAGGCAACCGAGGTCGGTTAGTTAGAACCTCCAGCACGTCTCCAAGTGTCAAGGCAGCAGGGACTCCAACGTCCTTATCACGAGTCGGTGGGGACTCCCGAACGAATGTTGCATTTGCGCCTTGCCTTGACGAACAAAGTATGGATTGGCTAACTTGGTGGCCAGCTTTAAAGGAAACCGCCAGTCGAATGCGCAGACACGACCGGAATCACGGCCAGCCAGAAAGATTATTTGAGATGCTTTTAAGGGGTTGCGATGGAATTTGAAACGCGTGGCCAATGCCGTGATCAGGGGATCCACTCAAAGGGGTGTGAAGGGATTCGAGTAGATGTAACGGGCAATTGCAATCTCAGGTGTACCTACTGCATCAACGATTTCTCGCAGATTCATGGGAATACGCTGATGCAGGCCGAGCTTTTCGACAAGGTCCTGCAGCTCCTGCCGCTTCTAAGACCGGATGGTCACCTCCTCTTCTCTTGCAACTTTGAGCCTACTATTCATCCACAGTTTCTCGACCTTCTCGAGAGGGTCCCTTCAGCGTGGAGAAGCAGGGGAGGATTCACGACCAATCTCGCTCGACGTCTCCCGGAGACTTTTTTCGAGCGGTTGCTCGACCTCCATCTGGGTTATGTGAACGTGTCGATCGATTCCCTCAACCCCGCTGTCTTCGAGGAGATGGCGAAAGGAGCGCATTTCGATGTTTTCCGGAGCAATCTGGACCGCCTGGTTGAGCATTGCACGCGCAGTCAACAACCGCCCGAATTACGCTTCATTTCCATGGTTTCTAAGCTCAATCTGGCTGAGATCCCGGACCTCATTCGCCGCTGCTCGGAGCTCTATAAGCCCAAGCGCCACGAGATCAGGGGCATTTGGATGACACGCGAACTCGAACAACGACCCTGGATCCAGAGTCACGCGATTACAGCCGATGACATGCTTGCCCTACGCCGAGACTTGTCGAACGTGCCGCCTCACGTTGACTGGGTTTTTGACCTGCCCCCAAATCCCCAGGCTTACACCAGGTTTCCGGCCAAGACAGAGAAGAGCTTCAGGCGTTTCGTCGAGGATTTAGCGGATCCCAATCTCCAGCGCGTTTACTCAGTACCGCTGAGTCCGATCCTTCAGATCGCCTCGGACGGGATGGTCCGATTCTTGACTATGGACCCGGACCTGGCAATCGATCTGAAAGCCTTGGAGGATCCACTTCCCGTGGTCGGCCAATTCCTGGAGATCCAGAGTCTAAGCGTTGCTCGCGCCGCCGAGTTAAAGAAATCGACTATTACAAACCTGGCGCTGAAACGGGTCAACCTTCTCAACCGGTGGCTGCAGGCTGGGACCTTGAAGTTCGTGTCCAACTCCGAAAAACTCGCAGGTTACCTGGATGGAGAGGCTGATTCACTTTCGACGTCCTCTACCCAGCGCCTCTTCCGGCTTTCCGGCTGGGCCAGAAACCCCGTGGGTCCCGGGGCTGCGGAGGAGGTTATCTTGATTGCCCGGCAAGGCAGGAAGCGCAGCGTCGTCGCTATGACGGTCCCTGAATACGAACGGGCGGATGTCGCACTGGCTCTTAAAGATGCCGCCCTCTTGCATTCGGGCTGGGTCCTGGAGCTTGAGACTCACGACTTGGATTCGACTTTCGAAGGCGAAGTTGTATTCGAAGCATTCGCTTTTGATTCAGATAGCCGGACAGGATACCGCATCGGCGGGGAGCGGAAGGCTGTCTTCGGAGTACGAAGCGAGAGCCGACCTAAGACCGCACCACGCCCCACGTGGCCTGCCTCGGTTTTAACCTTCCTGCGAGGATCAAAGTAGACTGTCCCCGATTTCAATCGGTGATCCCCGGTGTGCGGAGACGAAAGACTGTTTCGAAGGCGTTGAACAAATCGAGATACTGCTCGAGCAGACGAGTCATCAGGAATCGACTCCGCACCGTTTCCCGCGCTTTCTGCCCCAACGCCATCCGCAGCTTCTCGTCTCTCAACAGCTGCACAATCCGTGCCGCGGCTTCCTCAACCGATGAGACCAGAAAGCCATTGACTCCGTCCTCGATCTGCCGGCGAATACCGCCTACGTTTCCGCCGATCACCGGAGTTCCCTTCCACATGGCCTCGGCAACGGTCAAGCCGAACCCTTCGCGCAGAGACTTTTGTAAGATCACGGCTGCCCGTCGCTGCAGCGCATTGACCAAAGCTGTGTCTTCTTTCGAAAGGATGATCGTGCGTTCATTACGGTGCGCCAGCAAAGAATCATAAACCAACGTTCCCTCGGGATCGTCGGTTGCCATATTTCCGAGCAGCACGAGAGTGAAATCCACCTCCTGGCGCGCGATTTCCGCAGCCTGAATCACGCCCAGCGGGTCCTTCCACCGGTCAAAACGCGAGATCTGCGCAACAATGGGAAGATCCATCGGTATCTCATAATGGGCAAGTCTCTGGGTGACCTCGTCATCACTCATCTCGGCATTGCTGATGGCAAAGGGGTCGATGGCAGGGAGAAAGAAGAGTTGAGGAACAGAGAGTTTCTGCCGATATTCTTCCAAGCTCAGAATCACCGCATCGTATTGCGCAATGAACGATGCAAGGTAAGACCAGAGTTCCGGGTTAGGCTTGGTCAAATCGACATGACATCTCCAGATCCAGGGTCCCCTCCGGTTATAGTGACGAACCAACGGTAAAGGCTGGGGGTCATGCACGACCACGAAATCATGGGCACCCAGGTGGTTGCGAAGGGCATTCTTGGTCACCACTCCCTCGTAGATCTGCTGCTTCCTGCGGCTGAGGTTTATCTCATCCCCCTGAAGAGCGTTGTGCATCTTCTTGGTAATGCTGAAAAAATCGGGTGCTCCCTGGATAATGCGCCACTCAGCATTCATACCGACGGAGTGCAGCAGAAGTGTAAGCGAATCCAGAAGAACCGCCACACCACCTCCGTAAAAGGTCGAACTGACGTGGGTTACCGTACGTCCACGGAGGGGCTGCGCCTTCCTCCTGATCCTTTCGATGACTTCGCCCCCAACCAGGGGCTCGTAATCTTCTAGCGTAATCATCTGGTTCTTGTGCATTTCCCCTTCATTTCAATGACTGCTTGGCTCCAGACCTGATGTGGGCTAAGTGTACAGCGGAGATTTTGCCGCTGCAATCAAGCGCCTCTTGGAACTATTTAACCCGCAACACCATGCGATCCCTCTCGCCCGAATCCGGCTGAATGACCCATTCCCGAGAAGTGAGAGACTTCAGGAACTTCTCGTCATGGCTAACCAGAAGCAAGCCACAGGAGCAATCGGCCAAGGCTGTCTCCATACATTCAATCGACGGCAAGTCGAGATGGTTGGTCGGCTCATCCATAATGATCAACTGAGGCGATGCAGCCAACCCCAACGCCAGAAGCACTTTGCGCATCTCTCCAGGGCTTGGCTCGACTGTCTCCATCAGCCGATCGGGATCCGAACCCAGCCGTCTCACCAGACTCATAACCAGTCCCAATCGGTCTCTTGAAAGCCCTCGCACTTGCCGGATTGTCTGTGACGACGAAAAAGCATCGATTTCCTGCGGCAAGTACACCAGCTGTTCGAGTGGGACATTCAGCCTTTCAACAATGACCCTGATCAAAGACGTCTTGCCGGCGCCGTTAGGGCCGGTCAGAGCAATCCGGTCTGTAGGACGCATGGTAAGATCGGGATACACCAGACAACGCGATACGCCCAGCAGAATCCGTCCTCCGGGAATACGAAACAGGGTATCCCTGCGCGATCGCTCACCGGCAGTCCATACTCCCAGGGCATAGCGCCTTCCAACGGACAAGGTCTCCAGCTTGGCCGTTTCGCGATCCAGCCGCCGTTCCAGCTGTTTGGCACGTCGTGCCACAGCAGCGTCCCTTCCCGTAACCCGAGCGGCATCCACCTTTGACCGGGCATCACGATCTCGAGAGTCCAAACCTCTCTTCGTGGCTTTACGTCCAGAACGGCCTGCATGGTCTCGGGCACGATTCACGCTCTTTTTGAGTCTGAGGCACTTCTCCTTGGCCAGATCGCGCTGGCGGCGTAAGAAAGCCTCCTCGCGGTCGGCTTCCGCCCGTCCCGCCGTATAACTTCCTGGGCGCAGCACCGTTCGATCGCGCGAAACAAACAGGCATTGCCTGCACAGCGAGTCAAGCAGAACACGATCGTGACTCACGATCAAGCCAATGCCACGATACCGCCCGAGCGCCTCGCAAAGCTGACGGCGCGCGTCCCGATCTATGTGATTCGTTGGTTCATCCAGGGCAAGAACATCGGGTTGCATCCAAAGGGCGACGGCGATTTGCGCTCGTTTCCGCTCGCCGTGGCTTAACACCCCCCATTTCTCATACCACTCCGCTTGGAGGTTCAGGCGGGATCGCAGCTCCAGAGCCTGTCCATCAGCCGATTTCAAGAACGTAGGCAACTCGCGAGGCGGTTCGTCCGTTCTCTGCTCGCAGTAAACCGTTCGGCCGGGAATGCGAATTGCGCCCGCATCCGGACGCAGCAGTCCGGTCGCCAGCTTGAGCACGGTGGTCTTCCCCGCCCCGTTCGCGCCTACAATTCCGGTCCAGCCCGCCGGAAAGGCGAAACAGGCACGGGAGAGCAGCGGGGCAGTATTCTGGTCATAGGAAAAGGTTACGTTTTCGAAAGTCAGAGGACGTGGACACATACGGGTCTCCTTGGCGGCTGCCCACAGACGCGCTTGTGTTTCAGCGAAAAGCTTGTGATGCCGGAAAAGAGAATTAATGGCAGCGAACTCAGACAGCCGACCGTTTCGCGCACCGTTCAAAAGCCATTGGCTTCCACACGGGCGCAGTTTTGATTAGTCGATAATGAAAAAACTGGCGTTTTTTTCTCGACTATCTCCGCATCCCGGCCTCCGATTTCGCCAGAAAAGGCTTCGGCAATTGTACACCATTAGAGCGTGACCCAGTGCCAAATTAGAAATTCGGGGACAGTCGAGGCAGACACGAGTGGCCAAGGGAACCGTGCCTTCGATTGAAGTAGAGGCGAACAGGACGCTGCAAATTTGACAAGGGAAGCCACCATCGCCTAGGGTGAAGGAAAGCACCCCCATCCACCCTGGCCGCAATGACACAAGAAGCCACGGAGGAAGCCAACCATGTTCGGCTGTTTCTTTCTAGTCGGGTTTCTCATGCTGAAGGTCGTCCCTCCCGTCGATTTACACCCTGGCCCCGAGACCGACCGAGACTCTCCTGGATCAAAGGTCAGCATAGTCGCCCAAACGAGCACCGTCGAAAGGACGCAAGTTTCAGACAGCGCCACCGACGGCTGGCGCCTGGAGATCGGCCCTCCAGGGAATGAGTTCTATGAAGCGCCGCCCGTTCCGGAAGCGCCCAGCGCTAAACTTTTCGAGCTCGTCCGGAAAATCGCTCCCGCGCATACCCAGATCAAGCGGTGGGAGTGGCAAAGACGGAGTCGATACTTCATTCGAGCGGAAGCAGACTCGGAAGAGTACGACTTCCTGCTGAGCCCGGAGGGTCGACTTCTCCAGATTTACTACGAAAACGACCAAACCAACGTGCTTGAGCAGCCTGGAAAGATGGTTCTCAAGGGAACAAAGAAGGAGATCTCGGTCTCCGAGGTTCCTGTTTCTGCCCGGGAGACGCTGCAGGCTGCTTTTCCAGGCCAGGAGACCACCGGTGCCTGGATGATCGATAGCCCCGCCGGTCGTCGTTTTGTGATTGCTCTGGACGGCTTGGCTTTTTTCTCACGGCCCGATGGTCAAATCCAGGCCGCCGGTCCGGTAGGTTCAGCGCTCGACGAAATCGATGTCAAGGACCTGACTCCGCCTAAACCCGAGGAGATTATCGCCGAGGCTGTCCGCAGGCTCGGCCCTTACAATAGCAAGTTCGATTTTCAGAAGCAGATAAGCCGGCTGCCCAGGCCTGGCTCCTCATTTCGCTTCGTCGCCATGGGGGATTCGAGATCAAATCCGGAAATGTGGTCCCTCATTGTGAAGCAGATCAATTCACTGGATCCAAAGCCGGCGTTCATAATCAGTACCGGAGACATCGTTTCGCGTGGCTATACCCAGGAATACCTGGATTACTTTCTGCCGCCTCTTGAAAAGACAGACATACCGTTTTTCGTCGCGATCGGGAACCATGATGACGGCGACAGCGGTCAGGCTTTGGAGTACCGAACGCTTTTCGGAGAGGAAAGCCTGAACTACTTTTTCGACTATGGGAAATGGAGGTTTATCGCCATCGACAACAGTTCCTCGGTTCATTCCGCGTCCGAAACTCTCGCCTGGCTGGAGAAGACACTTTCGAACACGCCGGAAGGCTACTCCGTAGTGGTTTATGCCCACAAACCGATCTCAAACATTGAGAAGTGGGCCTATCACAGCTGGGAACCCGAGCCCTCCGCCCGATTTGCCGACATGGTGACCCGCCATCAGGTCAAACACGTCTTCTTCGGGCACATCCATGCCTATTCAACGGCATCTCTAAACGGAATTCCCTACACCATCACCGGAGGGGGTGGGGCCGGCCTGCACGACCGTTACGGCCCGCAAGGCAATGTACACCACTTCGTCGTCTGCGACGTTGCCCCTGATGGCACTCTCAACCAACAGGTCTTTCGTTACAGGAAAGCGGAGCGAACGGATTAGCTTGGGCATCCAGATCGAACGGATTGCAGAGGCGGCCGGCTCTTTATTCCACAGGTGAGAGAGTAGACTGTCTACTACGAATCTCCAGCGAGAAGTAACCCTGATCTCGAACCTTTCCTGTCACATCCTTCGTCTCGAACCGGATTACCGGTCCGTCGATCGTTACCACCATGTAATTGTGGAACCTTGCCTCCGGTTGCCGATCGTTTGGAAACGCATGGCGAAATTCGGAGCTCCATGTCGGATTGCCGGAACTGATTCGCTCTCTATGAGCGACGAAGTGTTCCTTCTTGGAAACCAATGCATCGAGCTCTGACTCTTCATATTCCGGCTTCCCCCGCGGAGTCACACCGCCCATGCCATTTACTACCCAGTTGATCTGGTGTTGCGGGCGCCCGCCCTGTCTGATCACCTCGGTCCACCTTTCGTAATAATGTTCGTGCCCGGTGAAGACAGCATTCACGCGGGTTTTGCGGAAAAGGTCGAGCAAGTACATCCTCTCCCCTTGCCGCTCACCCGGGACCTGCTGGTTCACCACCATTTCGCCGTGCCCGGGATGTCCGCCTATCGGGAGGAATGGGATTTTTCGCTCGTTTTCCTCGGAGACGAAGGGAGAATGGTGAAAAAAGACAAACGCCGCCTTGATTGACTCGTCCCCTTGTGACTTGGTGAGCAGATCGCGAACCCAGATCAACTGCTCCTCTGCGTAGCCTTCGTATTCCGGAAATGAATGAGTGCGGCGATACTTGCCTTAGTCAATGAAGAGATTGGAGTCGAGCACCACGAATAAAACGTCGTTGTACGTGAAGGCGTACCACAGGCGCTGGTTGCCCACCACCGGTTTCAAATGGCGGTTTATCGGCAAACGAGCCAGATAGTCATAGCTGTTCCGGAAGAAATCACGGAACCTGATCCGACTTCCCGGACTGTTCCATCGAATGTCGTGATTGCCGACTGCAGGAAAATACGGAACGGACTTGAGCAACTCCTCGGCGACCGGGTAAAACTCTGTCTGGTAGTCCGCCCCGCCGTCATTGGAAATGTCTCCTGTGTTGAAGACCAGACTAACCGGCTCTTTTGCCATCTGACGCACCAGGCTGCGATGCCCATCATCGTGGTTATCTTGAATGTCGCCGTAAACGGCGAACGAGAAGCTTTGCTGCCGAGTGGATCCTGGAGGAGTGAAGGCTGCCGACCCCGCCGCGGCAAAAGGAAAAGCGGTGATCGCGGACAACAAATAAAGAACTACCAGTCGTCCTGCAATGATCTTGGATTTTTTCATTCCGTTTGATTTGTCTCGTTTCCTGGACTTCCGACCTGCTGCTTCTCACGAAGAGTGTTCGGTCGAATCATCAGTCTAGGATTGTGCCGACGGGTCGACGGTTTCACCAAGATCGGTATAAATGAGCAACGCTCCCGCAACGGCTGGACGCAGTTCACCGTGCGGCGTCAGCTTTCAATCAAGACGAGCTTCTGTTGTGGACTTGAGAGGTAATCGGCGCTTCCTTCGCTCACCAGAACCATCTCCTCCACGGTCACGATGCCCTTCCCGGGCACGGTGAGCCGAGGTTCAAGCGTGAAAACCATCCCTGCCTCGATCGGTTCAAAGGGCTTGTTGCCGTATTTCTCCCACTCCGGGCCAAGAAGCGCGCTGCCGTCGTGGGCGAACCGACCGACCTGATGCCCGAGCGCATGAGGGAATTCGTCATAGCCCCTGTCCGCCAGAACCCGGCGTGCCGCTCGATCGACCTCGATGCCTTTGACCCCTGGCTTCAGGCAGCGGCGTGCGGTTTCGATCGCTTCGACAATCGTATCAAATCCCGCTTGAACATCGCTGGGTACTGAGGCTCCTTTCTTTTCAGCGACATACCAGCTGCGCTGCAAGTCGGCGCAATACCCGTCAACTTTCACCCCAAAATCCATGCTGACGACGTGCCCCGGCTCGACCCGCCGGGATGTGGGACCATAGTGCGCTTCCGCCGTATCGGGCCCGGTGAATACCGCCGGACACATACGCGGATCCCAGGCCGGCTGGAGTTGAGCCGACGACATCTCGCCTCTGACGAACTCCGCGATTTCCTCCTCGCTGCGGCCCGGGCGGATGAACTTCCCAACGGCGTCGAAAATCTTCTCAGTCGCTTCAACGGCCGCCCTAATTCGATCGACCTCCCATCGTGTCTTTCGCTGCCTTAATGCCGAGACAATCTTTTCTGCCGAAACGATTCGATCGTGGAAACCGATTTCTGACAGCATCTTGTTTAGGGTCAAAAACATACCGTGGGTGAGGCCATCGCAAACTTCGCTATCCTCCGAGTAATTCACGGCGATGGACTTTGGATCAAGCTTCGTAATCGTCTTGAGCAAATGTGGCCGAATGCTTTGGACATAACCGATAACCTCGTCATATGCGCCTGTATCCTCGACTGATTTCCTGTCGTACGCGCCCACTATGGCAATCGCCGGGCCAGCTTGGCTGACAATCAGTGCGGAATGCCAGGTCAGATCTCCATCAACCAGGAATTGAAGGGCGGGATCTGGGGTTATTTGTGTTTCGCGAACAAAGGTAAGCCAGCAGTCGATTTGGTACTCTCTCAAGATTTGGCGGGCCTGCTCAATCTTTTCTTTGATCAGAGTCATCAGTTGTCTCCCGTTTCAGTCTAGCCGAGGGCACGCGAAATATCGAAGTGGTAAGCGGTCAAAAGGTATGAGGCAACCGAAGTTTTTCGACTCGTTTTGCGCTCCCTTGATCGCATCCTTGCAATGTTCACCGATTGCCTGCGTGGTATCAATAACGAGAGACTTTTCACCGCGAAGTCGTTTTCGGCGCCGGAGCCAACGGCAACGGACCAAAAACTGGCACCGGCATGTCTTCCTCGTCGAGCACGTTGCAGTACGGATCGGCGTCCCACTCGTACCACAGCTGTGCATCCCGGGAAACCCTCCGCGGCACCTTGACTAGGACGGAACGCGGATCCTCCGGTCAAGACTGACGTGGTAGACCGCTCTCAGGTCTGAGCCGTCCGCTGCGCGGACACTCGAGTTTGGCGAAAATACACATGTCTATAAAACAGGACAACGCACACTCGC
>DAOTAI010000542.1:0-3086 GCA_035593865.1 Acidobacteriota bacterium | reverse complement strand
GTCGGCCCTCCTTCCATTCCATGTCAACTTCGAAACCACCCCTGGCCCTGAGTCCTGTGACTCGTCCCTGTGGCCAACTCTTTGGCAATGCCGGCAGCAACACGATTTCGCTGGCATGGCTTTGCAGCAGCATCTCGGCAATTCCGGCTGTTGCCCCAAAGTTGCCGTCGATCTGAAACGGCGGGTGTGCATCAAAAAGATTCGGGTACATCCCGCCGCCTCCCATCGTGCCCCTGTCCCGCACCGGCTTAAGCAGGTTTTTCAAAATACTGTAGGCACGGTCTCCATCCAGGAAACGCGCCCACAGGTTCACCTTCCACCCCATGCTCCATCCTGTGGCCTCATCTCCACGGAAATCTAGAGACTTCCGGGCGGCAGCAAAAAACTCCGGTTGCAACGGGGTGATTTCGGAACCGGGGTACACGGCCCAGAGATGCGACAGGTGTCTGTGCGTGTTTTTCGGATCGTCCAAGTCCTCCGTCCACTCCTGTAGCTGGCCGTACCGGCCGATTTGGTTCGGAACGATCTTCCTTCGCATCTCGTCGAGCTGAGCGGCCAGTTCAAGATCCCGTCCTAGGATGCGAGCAGCCTCGGCGGTATGGGCGAAAAGCGCCCGGGTAATCTGATGGTCCATAGTCGGACCAATGACCAACCCTCCTTGTTCGGGAGAATTCGAAGGACCGCTGATCAACCAGCCGGTAATCGGATCCTCGAACAGATAGTCCACGAAAAACAAGGCTGCCTCTTTCATCAGCGGGTAGGCGCGTCTGGCCAGGAACTCTTTGTCCCCATTAAAAAGAAAGTGCTCCCAGAGATGCAGGCAGAGCCACGATCCACCGCTCGGCCAGATTCCGTGATCGCTCCCGTTAATCGGGGCAGTACCGCGCCAGAGATCGGTGTTATGGTGCAGAACCCAGCCACGCGCGCCGTAATGTGCCTGGGCGGTCTTGCGCCCTGTCACCGCACAGTCTGCCATCAAGTCGAAAAGGGGCTCGACACACTCCGCCAGGTTGGTGATCTCCGCAGGCCAGTAGTTCATTTGTGTATTGATGTTCACCGTCCATTTACTGTCCCACGCGGGGTTCAACGAATCGTTCCAGATTCCCTGAAGGTTGGCAGGCTGGCCGCCAGCGCGGCTGGACGCGATCAAAAGGTAGCGGCCATACTGAAAGGTCAGGGCCGCCAGGTCCGGGTCATTCCCCGACGCGAACCGCCGGAGGCGTTCATCGGTAGGCAGCTCGGAGGCAGGTGTCTTCCCGAGACCAAGCGATACCCGGCGAAACAGCTTCTGATGATCTCTCAAGTGATCGCGAAGAAGTGAGTCATAATCTCGTCCCGCAACCGCGGCTAGCAACCGCTCGCATCGCTCAGCCGGATCGGCGCTGATATCCCGGTAATTTCGGAAGCTGGTTGCAGCGGCAAGAATGAGCACCGCCGTGTCAGCAGTCTCGACCGTGATCGCCTGATCAGTCGCCCTGACGCTGCCTCCTTGAGTGGAGGCTTTCAAGCGTGCCTCAAACTTGAGTCCGCCATGCTCGACTTGTCCGAAGAGCGCCAGTTGCCCTTCAGGACGAAGACCGGAAGCCGCTGAGCGATGAAGCGTGTCCAGCTTGGCGTTGAAACTCACGCGCCCCGGCGTGTCGGACCTCACGCGGCACACGATGATTCTGTCGGGAAAAGTCGCAAAGCACTCGCGGGTGAACTGAACGTCGCCTACCTTGTAACTTACCCGGGCAATGCCGGTATCGAGATCAAGACTGCGTCGATAAGCCGACGCCTTCGAGTGCCCGGGAAACTCGAGCCGAAGATCACCGAAAGGCTGGTAGGCCTTTTGGCGCAACGGGACGCTCATGAACTCCTTCATCCCGATCTCTTCAGCTTCCTTCTGCTTGGCACGAGCCGCCTGCCGTTTTCGCTCGGCCTCTTCCGCCTGGCCCTCGCGCTCCAGCCGATCCGCCTCCAGAATCAGCCGCCGACTCTCGTTCAAAAGTTCTCTCAAGACGGGCAGGAACTGCACTGCTCCTTCATGATGGTATTCATGGGGCCGTCCAGTCCAAAGCGTGCTTTCGTTGAACTGGATACGTTCCTCGCCGGTTCCGCCAAAGATCATCGCTCCCATTCGTCCATTGCCGATCGGTAACGCTTCAGTCCAGGCGGAAGCGGGTTTGTCAAACCACAACTCCAGTCGACCAGCCATCGCGATGACCGAATCAGCCCAGAGCAAAGTCAGGAGGATAAGCGCGCATCTCTTCATAGATTCCTTCCCAGCCAACTCAAAATCGGATCGCGCTTCTATCCTACTCCGGCTTTTGGGTCAGATGACGAAGGATTCTCAAATTCGATGGGGACGCTGGCCAGAAACTTGGAAGTTCGTGGTACCGACTTCAGCCGGGGCAGTTGCCCATCGGTTAATTGTTGCCACCTGTCCGCCTTAAGACCCGCCTAAGGCGGCACTACGAACAGAAGCCGATATCGAAAGTTCGTGGTACCGGCTTTAGCCGGGCAGTTTGCCCAGCGTTCAATGGCTGCCATAGGACCGATTTAGGGCTTGTCTAAAGGTATGCTGCAACTTTCTTTGATCCACGGCATGCGCCGTATCTCGCTATGTACCGATGGGTTAGTGCAGAGCGTCGGCAGGTAGCTACCAATCCAGCCCGAACTTGGGCTCTGCACGGGTCCCGGTGATCTTGATGGGGAGATCGGTTCCGGTATTCTTCCCCTTGAAGAAGGGATCGACCAGCCGCAGAAACACGCTTTTGACGCCTGTCTGCGTGCCCGAAAGCTTTTCCTGCATGAGGAGGCGACCTTTGAAATCCAGCTCCTCGTTAACGAGACCATAGTGTCCCGCGAGCTTCACCTGCGCGCCGGGCACGTTGAATGACAGCTTCGAGAAACTCGCCGTTCCGTTCGCCAGCCGGAAAGAACCTGCGAGGTTCGACATGATTCGTTCGTCGTTCGGTTCATCATGCTTGCCACGGCTGCTTTGGCTAAGGTCCTCTATCTTGTTCTGAACTTCGGGGTCTGTAAACTCCGCTTTCGCAAGTTCGAACACACCGTCGAGAGAAAGCTTCTCGACAATATCCTGT
>DAOTAI010000541.1:0-3088 GCA_035593865.1 Acidobacteriota bacterium | reverse complement strand
GTCTTTGGCGGTCGCGTAAATGCGCTCGGAATGGTATTGCTTTGGATCGTACCCGCCTTTGACTTCGGTCTGTTTTAAAAGCTTCGAACGGCGGGTCTTCATATCGTAGTCGAACATCGAATTGGGTGTGATCAGGGACTGATAACTGTAACGGAAGGTCGTGGTTTTCCATTCACGGTTTTGAGAAGGGCTGACAGAGTACGTGGGTTCAGGGAACGAGACGTAATGGCTATTCCCCGTCTCGAGATCCGTTACCCGGATCTCGGACAGACCGTTCTTGCGCTGATGCAACACCAAGTGGTCTGCAAATAAGTCGACACCCTCCAGCATGACAGCGGGATCGTGTGGAACCAGTTCTTTCCACTGATCCACGGATGGCCGCTCAACCGGCATGGACACGAGCCTGAAATTCCGCCCTTTGTCGTTAATCAACAGGTAGAAGTCATCCCCCCGATGGTCGACTGAGTACTTAATCATGTGCTTTCTCGGCAGGAGAACCCTGAAGTCCGCCTCGGGAGTTATGGACTTTAGATATCGGACCTCGCTGGTCGTGTGACTTCCTATGAGTAAAACAACGAATTCCTTGCTGCGAGTCCTGCGCACGCTGATTCGGAAAAGCTCGTCCTTCTCTTCGTACACCAGTTCATCTATGGCGTGGCCCAGTTGGTGTCGGAAAAGCCGGTAGGAGCGCTTAGCGTGGTCTTCGACGGTGTAAAACAAGTTCCTGTTATCGCCAGCCCAAGCGAAGGAGACTACTTTTTCAGCGGAGTCAGGTAGTAACTCGCCCGTTTCCAAATTCTTGATTTGAAGCTTGTATTGCCGAAATCCGGTGAAATCAACGGTGTAAGCGAGCAATTTGCCGTCATCGCTCACGGCGTAGCCACCCACGTGCGTGAACTTTTGCCCTTTTGCCAATTGGTTAACGTCAAGGATTATTTGCTCAGGGGCATCGAGCGAGCCTTTCTTTCGACAATGAATCGGGTACTGTTTACCTTCTTCGGTCCGGCTGTAATAGAAATAGTCACCTTCCCGGTAGGGAACGGACAGATCCGTTTGCTTGATGCGGCCGAGCATCTCTTCGTAAAGGCGTTGCTGTAAAGCCTGCGTCGGCTTCAAAAACTCCCGGGCATAGGCATTCTCTGCCTCCAAGTAAGCGGCCACTTCGGGGTTTGTTTTCTCGCGAAGCCAGAAGTAGTCGTCGATACGGGGGTCACCGTGGAGGCTGACATCCTTCGGCCGCTTAGCGGCAACTGGCGGGACAATGACGTCACTTGCAGTGAGCCAACCCGATAGAATGAGGCAGACTGTAGCGAGCTGAAGGCGAACAAGAGCAGATGACAAACTGGGCATTATCAAGGTCCTCCGAAACGAGCACGATTGTAACACCGGGCCGGTAGTGACAATCGGGTATTTTGTCGCTGGTGATCGTCCGATGATAGGTGGTCGTACGACGGAGCTATGGTCGTGTCCTTCCGCTTGAGACAACTCCCAACCGCCGGCGAGCTCCGATCGCGCTAGTGCACCGGCGCTCAGGCCGCGCTTGGGGCTCTAAGGGATGTCAGGGGCGTTTAGGGACAGTCCCCGGAAGTACCGAGGAAGATCGGCGGGGTGTTCAGGGACAGTCCCTGGAAGCACCCCTTCGAAGTACCGAGGAAACTGATGGTCAGGGACTGTCCCTAACTCCCTAACTCGAGTCTCTGGGTCCGGTTGGACGGAGTTAGTGCGGAAAAGAGTCCAGGAAATCTTTTCGGAAAAGACCGTGGTCCCGGTGAAGAAACTGAAGGACGCTGAGTAAGGTGGTATAGTAAACTCATGCCGGGGCCGTCGTTTTTGGCATGGCGTACCGATCCGGGAGAAGGGGTAATTTGTAAACTGCGACAACACCTCGCTTATCAAGCAACTTGAGGTGGCATGTCATTGATCATGTCGACCATCAGGATACGGACGATTGTCCTAGGACTGACCGTCTGGTTGTCGATTTTACCGCTGACTGTGTCAGCAAATGAGAAGCAACGCTTCTTTGAATTCCATGGTCAGGTGCTGGACAGCGAGGGCAGACTGATTCATTCTCAGCCGCATGTCTTCCTACACGGCGGCACTCACCCTTACAACAGTCACACTCAGGCGGGGCTTGATGGCAGGTTCAAATTCCGGAATCTGCTTCCAGGTTCGTACGTTCTGATTGTTGCCGTTCCCGGTGAGGGCGAAATGAAGCGGACTATTGAGGTGGGTCCGACGCTTGCTGACAAGAAGGGCAGGGTGAGAGATGTCATTCGCTTCACAGCGTCCGCGCAGCCGGATGACAGGGAGTTGATCCATAGTTCACAGTTGAAGATTCCTAAACAGGCGCGGCAAGAATTGCAACGCGGACTCGACTGCCTGGGCAAGAATGACATTGCTGGTGCCAGAAAGCATTTTGAAGCGGCGGTAGAGCTTGCTCCTCACTACTCGAACGCCTGGAACCAGCTGGGTGTGTTGGCATACCAAACAGCAGAATATGCGACAGCCGAAAGGCATTTCCGACGTGCACTGAAGGAAGATCCAAGCTCGTACCCGCCACTCGTAAACTTGGGAGGCGCGCTTCTTGCCCTGGGCAAGCACGAGGAGGCGCTTAAAATCAACGAGAGAGCTGTAAGACGGGCGCCGGAAGACGCACTTGCACACTCGCAGTTGGGCATGAGCTACGTCCAGGCGCGGGATTTTGCGAAAGCAGAACTTCATCTGCGCCAGGCCATTGCGCTTGATCCCGGACACTTCTCTGCCCCTCAACTGGTGCTGGCCGATCTTTACTTGATCCAAGGACGCCTGAAGGAGCGAACAAACGAGTTGGAAGAATATCTGAAATACCACCCGGACGGACGTTTTGCTCCGCAAGTGCGTACGATGTTGGAAGCTGCGAAAAACGAACTCGAGGTATCGCGACCTTGAGTGAAAACAAAACGAGTGCAGAGGCAGCTTACCCGCCAGGCGAGCGGGCGGCACCAAAAAGAAGGAGGGACAGTCCCTGACCTAAACCATCTCTCTCTAGCTTAGCTAGCCCGGATTTCTCACAACCCGAGCGCTCAGCGGGCAGATTGACCATTTTGTG
>DAOTAI010000044.1:0-18509 GCA_035593865.1 Acidobacteriota bacterium | reverse complement strand
CCCGCGCCCCTTCGCTCAGATAGTTGTATACGATCGGAATTTGAAAGAGCTTTTCCTGTCCATCGTGCTTAAGAACCAGGCTCATGCTGCTTTGGAGGTTCTTGTCGTTTTCGGTTCCCTTGTAGCGCAAGGCAAGCGGAACCTTTTCCCCAGCCTGGATCATATGCGCCTCGCTGGCCAGCTCGAATCGCGATTCATCGAACTTCACAGACACGATCTCAGCCGGCGATTCTGTTCCGTTCTGAATCGTCACGCGGCCGACCTGGCTCTTGTTCAGAAATTGAATCCTTAGGGTGCTCGGCGTGATTTGTAATACGCTCGGCAGGGTCTCGGTCCTTCCTCCCGTCAAAACGGCGGCAAGAGACGAGGGCGAAGGCTTGGTGACTTTGAGCTTCCAACCGTTCTCGTCCCGGATCCAAGTCTCGCGCTTTTCCATTTTCTGAAATCCCGCGCTGATGGGAGCGCCCTTAAAAAGAGCTTCCAATTCGACCGTAACCTCGACTTCCCGCTCATTGATCGGTTGGTCGCCAATATATCGCCAAGCCTTAACCTTAGGTTCGTCTCGGTTTATGAAGTCATTGCGACAGCTCTCCAAGACGAACTTGAGCGCGGAGGCCTTGTCATTGCGGACCATAAGGTCCCAGTAGGCCGTCACGGTGTCCCGCAATTCCTGAGGATTGGAGACATCAGCCGAAATCGAAAACGCGAAAACCGACAGGAGGATGAACAGGCTCATACAACTCACTTAATCTACCAAATAAAGATAAAGAAAAAGGGCCGGCAAGCAACCGGCCCTTTTTCAACTTTCTCTCCCCCTACGCTGAAGTCCTAGGGAACAACAACTGGGATCCCACCCTGGATGTTGTCCGCTGTGATCGTCGGTTGCATACTCAAGCCCTGGGCAAAACCAAAGCTCGGATAGAAGATGGTGGAGGTTCCTTGGGCGGCATCGAAATTCGCGATCACCCAAGCATAGCCGGACAATACTTCGCCGACCGGCGGCAGCGAGTCTGTGGCTTCAAGAATGTCCTTTATCTGAACCTGCCAGGTTCTGCCGGGCGCCAGTTGACCATCATCATCGAGAACGAAGTTACCGACGGAATTGTCTTCGGTTTCAAAGACGATCAGCTCGCCGTTAGAGGTGAAAAGATAGATCTCAATCGAGCCCTTATCATTGCCCAGGCCCTGTTCCGGGAGAATTCCTTCCGGCGCCGCCAGGATGTTGCTGACCGAAAGCGCGGTGGAGATGTCGTTTACGTCTTCTTCGTGGTCCATAAAAGCCACGAACGGGACGAACAGAGCGACCTGCTCGGTCGTTCCGTCGGCCTGCAGGAACGGCGTATCACTTGCCGCCGCAGTTCCAAAGGCCACCCCAATTACCATTGTGAATAATACAATTGCTCTCAGTTTGCTCATGCTCTCACTCCTTAGTTAAGGTTGAACAAGAATGCTTTTCGTCAAACTTCTTCAGAACCGGTCCCCACTGCAAACGAAAACGACCACCTCCATTCGGTGTTTCTTACTATCTGAGCGACGTGCGGAGCACGCCTGGACAAATCTCTCCCGACCTTAAAGCCGAGAGTGAAAGATGCGGAGCGTGCCCAAAAGTCGCACCTTTTTTAGTGCGCGTGAACCTGAAGGAATCAAGGTAAACACAGGAGTTGCCTAGTCCCCACATTCTGATGATCGCCGAAAACAACGATAGGAAAGCGCACGCTGGTCGAAAAGCTCGCAATAGCGGTCCATCCCCCAAGCTTCTTTTCGAAAAACGCAATCCCCCTGTCGTTTTCGAATACCCGCACCTCGGTTGCACCGGGCCCATCCTCCTCCGCATCGAGCTTAAAGCTCCTGAAAGTCTGCGAAGTGGGCAATCCAAGCAAGAATACACCTGGGTTGCGAGACGTCAGAGTCGCAATCCGGCGAAAAGAAGCGTCGAAAAAGACGAGGCGCCTCTCCCCGGTCAAACTTTCGAAGTGGGAATCTACCATCAGTGAGGGTTCAAAGGGAAGAACTATTTCCTTTAAGTAGTCAAACTTATTGTCTTCACTTATGGTGTAGACAAACAGGTTGGGGGTGTTCCTGAAAAGGACTGCAATGTCAAGCCTGCCGTCAGCGTTAAAATCAAGCAAACCGATCGCGACCACGGATTTCCAGAGAAACATGGTCCCGATGTCGGGCCGGGTGTTCCGGCTATCGCGAAAATACACTTCAAAGACAGTCCCCTGAGTTGCTCGTGATGTCACCAGCAGATCGTTTCGTCCATCCCCATCCAGGTCATCGACTACTAGCTGCTGATCGCCTGCGAGTTGGATCTGGGGCACGCCGACCACGCCCGAAAACAGATCAACGACACCACCGTTCTCGAGAACATACCGACCCTGTTCGTTGCGGTAGCTTCGGAAAACCCGGTTTTTGGACCCGGCGCCCTCAAATTCGCCAGCCACCAGCATGGAGTAGCGCTTGATCGGCGGCGGCAGGGGATCGTCGGGAGGTAGTTCGGGATCGTTGGGAGGTGGATCGGGAGTCTGGCTTCCGCCATTCCCGTTATCCCCGGGCTTGTTATCGCCGTTGTTACCGGGATCGGGCGAATCCCCGTCTTTCGGCGGATCATCAGGGAGCGCGTCATCAAAGGGGTTGGTCACCCAGTTGCGGAAGCCCAGCGGATAATTGTTGAACAGTTCCGCGGCCGCCGCCTGGTAACCCTGTTCGAAACTGCTCAGCTCTTGTGCGTAGCGGCCACCCCCGAGCCGGGAGGGAGAGCCGCCGGCCAGATTCGCGGCTTGGCTCCGCCCCGCAATGGCGTCAGGGAGATTCTCACCCAAACGCGAGCGATCCGATGACTGCGTGCTTGAGGCGGCTGGTCCCGATGATTGGCGCCTGGCCAGAACATCAGCCGGCTTCACACGCTCAACAGGCGAGCTGCGAGTCGGAGCGGGCTTGCCCAGGACAGCCCCCGAGGTAATGAAGGAAGAGGACCGCATGACGGGGTCGGAAATCGATTGATGCGAAGACTCCGAATGCAGGCTCGTCGTCGATCCCGACTTCTCCGCTGCAGCCGCCCCTCGCTGCGGCCCTAACACCAACTCAGTCTTGGGAACGAGGTAACTGAAAGTCGGCAGGGACAACACGAGAATCGCGCCGCACAAGTACCAGGTAAGCCTGCCTATTCGGCCACCCATTTCTGGTTCTTCTCTCCTCTAAATGCCAATCACTGTACAGGATGCGCCGCTAAGAAGTAAAGGAAAAAAGGGACACCATCCGCGTGATCCGCGCTATTCAGGGGTAAATGACTCTCCGCAAAGGGGCGCTATAATGTCGTAAAACAGACTGCAACTTTCGACCTGTCTGATCATCTTTTACGGTTGCTTTTGCGGAGTTGGGCTGCTAGGTTGAGGGGCTGTTAATTCTGCGTGGTTTCACATGCCCAGTGAATTCAGCCCCGAGCAGTTAAGAGAAGTCGTTGCCCGAGCTCGTGAGGGTTCTGAACAAGACTTCTATGAGCTTTATGTTGCTTTTTCAAAGCCCATTTACAACTTCGTCTGGAGGCTGATCGGGTCCGTTGAGGATGCTGAAGACCTTGTGCAGGAAACATTCCTGAAGGTCCACAGCGAACTGAAGCATTTACGTGATCCGAATCAATTTCGTTTCTGGCTGTACCGTATAGCCCGAAACGAGGTTTACCAGAAGCTGAGGCGGGAACAAAGGGCAACTGAAGTTTCTATCGATGACGAGGAGGCCGGCTATTACAACTTTCTGAAAGACGACTTGAAGCAGCCGGATCCCGAGCATCTGGCGCTGTCGGGAGAGTTGAACGAGGTGATTAATCGCGCTCTTCTCTCACTCACACCCAAGTATCGGGACGTCTTCGTGTTGGCCGTTTTTCAGAAAATGAGCTATGAGGACATCACCAAAGTGGTGGGACGGTCGCTCCTCTCAGTTAAGACGGACATTTACAGAGCGCGACTGATGGTGAAAAAGGCCATAACGGCGTATATGAAACACTCCCGGGTTGGGAAAGAATGAACTGCGAAAGGTGGAGAATAGAAATCGGAGCTTTAGTGGACGGAAGTTGCGAGCCGGGAACCACCCGGCGCGTCCGCGAGCATCTGGATAGCTGCTCCTCCTGCCTTGCTTTTTACCGCGAACAGTTAGAACTCAACCAAATTCTCGGATCCGAGGCGCTCGAACTGAATCCCCCGGAATACCTGTGGTATCGGATCGAGAGTCGCATGTCTCAGGCGAAGCGGGAGTCGACGTCGTCGGCGGTCCTGGTCAAGCTATTCCGGTTCTGGAGAGTCCCCAAGCTCCGGTATGCCCTGGTCAGTTCCGGACTCCTTTTGGCTGCCTCCTGGTCCCTGCTTCAGTACCGGGCGGACAGGGCCGCGGATCAGTTGTTGCTCGCCCGAATCGACGCCTATCAAATGAACGTTCAAGGCAATCCGTTCTTGTCTGTTCTTGACAAGCCCGCGCCGCCCGACAATCCGTTTATCGATCTGAGTCCTGCAAGTTCAAATCCCTTCGAATCAAAGGGGAACCTACAATGAGGAAGTTTATATTGCTCCTGCCGATTTCGGCCATGCTGGTTTTGCCATTGGCGGCGGAACGAAGTAATGAAACGGCCAAATTGAGAATTGCCGCCAGTCAGTACGAGATAATTTCGGTGCTGATGAAGAATCAGGAGTATTCCCGGGTGCCGGACGAGTTCCGGAAGATTCTCGACCTGAATTTGAGCACCGAGAACGAAAAGCCGCTTGTCCAAGCCACTTTTCAGGTCGTTGATGGCCTCCGTCAGGCAGGGCAGTATTCTACCGCAACGCAGATCGCCGACGAGGCGCTGAACAAGTTGAAACTGAGTGAGAGCAAGTACTTCCTCATGATGGCCAAGGGAAAGGTCTTAAAAGATCAGGGCCGATTTCAGGAAGCCATCGAGATCTATCGCAAGGCACAAGCCTTCGCACCGTCGGGGTTGGCACCCGAAAAATAACGGTCCTAGGCTTGTCCGGGGGGGAGAAAAGGCCGGCTTCGTGCCGGCCTTTTTTTTGCCAAAACTGGTCTTTTTCAACGAGACGGGCAGGATCGGTTTTGGTTTGGATTTCTGGCCAGCAGCCCTATTTCTACGCCGCAACGAATTACGCGCCTACTTGCGGAACAACAGCCTGGAGCGCAGCGCTTTTTGACGCTTAAAGGCGGACTACAAACAGGCGCTCGTTTCTGTGCGTCCGGAAAAAACGGGGCTCGTCCGGAGTGTCCGGGCCAGTCCCTCCCCGACATCCAGCATGCTCTCCCAGCTCGCTCCTCCTTCAGGGCAAATCCACCGCTCAACGCGGCTCGGCGGGCGCTTCGGGCGGTGTTTCCTGTAACTCGCGCATTTCTTCTTCCCGGCGCCGCCGGATCAAGTCCCGCTCCTCGGCTTCCTTATTGCGAATATAGCGGTAGGCGTTTCGGAGCGCGCGTTTGAACTCAAGCGTCAATTCGGTGGCGGTCGGCAGATTCGGGATCACATGAGGCGTAATCAGGAAAACCAGTTCCTGGCGGGTCTTATCACGGGCCGTACTGCCGAACAGGTGCCCCAGGATGGGGATATCCCCCAACAGCGGAACACGATTTCGTCGAAGATCAAACTGATCGCTGATAATACCCGCGATAGCAACCGTCTGCCCGTCCCTGACGATCAATGAGGTTTCGACATAGTTCCGATTAATGATCGGAGTCAGATCTCTCTCGTCGGTTCCAGCTGAACTGCTCGAGCTGACCTCGATAGCGAGGTCCATAGTCACGATTCCACTTGCGCTGATGCGCGGCGAAATCAGGAGCGTGGTTCCGGTGGGACGGAACTGGATGGAATTGATGAAAGAGGTCGCGACGCCGGATTGAATCGGATCTCCAAAGGAAGCGGTTGTCACGGGAACTTCCGCACCCACATTGAAGGTTGCCTGCATCCCGTCCATTGCCAGCAGCCGGGGGGCTTCCACCAGTTCGACGTCAGTGGTCGCCCTCAAGGAGGTAAGAGCGGCCTCGAATTGTCGCTCCGCGCCTATGATGGTACGGGTTACGATGTTTAATGCGCCGCCGGTGATTGTTCCAGTGGTGGCCGGACCAGCGGTTTCGCCTTCGCCAAGCGCGCCTCTCCTTTCGAGTGCCGCGGCTACACCGAAAGACAATGCGTCAGTGAGTCGGACAGAATAAACCTTCGCCTCGATCAAGACTTGTCGAGGGAGGACATCCAACTGCTTGATGGTATCGAGCAGGAAATCATAGTCTGCCTGGGTCGCTTGGATGATAAGCGAGTTGTTGTACTCGTTGACGATCACCTTCACATTTCCGCTTACCACCGCTCTGACGCCCACCTGACTGGACATCGGCCGGCCCTGGAGAGAAGGGCCGATTTCTCCACGAATTCCTCGCCCCCCAAATCCTCCATACCCTCCATACGCGCCGGCGCTCATGCGTCCGCCGTAAAAGGAACTACTCGAACCCAGGAATCCCGGCTCCCGCATTGTCCCTGTCCGCTGATCCAACAACTGCCCTTCCCGCGCCTCTCCGGTTACTGGTGAAGAAGGCAACCCGGCGCCGTCCTGATACAGCTGTGCGAGCACCTCCGCAATGTTCATCGCGGTGTTGTTCTCGACCTGATAAACAAAGGTCTTGATGTTGGTGCTGGCCGACGGCGAATCGAGCTTATCGACCCACGACTTGACTTCCTGGAGGACGGCAGGCGAGTGAGTGACGGCAAGGATGCTGTTCAGCCGTTCAATGGCGATGATTCGGACACTTGATTTGTCTCCTGGTGCAAAAATCTGAGCGAGATCCTCCGCGACGTCTTTGGCCAGGTTGTTCTTGATCTGGATCAGCTCGACGTTATTAATATCAAAATATTGCGTATCCAACAGGTTAATCATGTCCAGAACCTGCTGAATATTCCTGCGGTGGTCAGTAATGATCAAGATGTTGGCTGGGGCGAAGTCGATGACGTTGGCTCCCTCCGACACAAAGACCTGGGCCATCTGCTTCATATGCTCCGAAGCCAGGTAATGAAGCGGGATGATGTACGTGACGACCCCTTCTTCGCCTTCAAGCTGCGAGGCCTCCTGGCTCCGCTGCATCTGGAGCGCGGTTGTCCCAGTTGAGCTTTCTGTTTGCGGCTTTTGGTCACCGGTCGCCGGTCCCGAAGCCGGTTTCTCCTGTTCCTTCTGCCCCTTGCCTTGCGGTCGCATCAGGATTTCATGAGGGTGCCGCGGCCCATCTCCCAGGGGGGCGATCACGTACAAATCCCCCTGTTTCACGATCCCGTGCCCGTTCATTTTGAGCAACTGCTCGAGAACACCGAACAACTTATCCCGGGGAATTCCTCGTTGGGTGAAAATGCTGACTGTACCGGTCACCTTGGGGTCGATTACGTAGGAATACCCCAATTCCTTCATGATGTTGCTGATAACCGTGTCGATCGAAGCATCCTTAAAGGAGAAATCGAAAGTCCGCTGGCTCCCCGACTGTTTTGGAGTCACTTCCCCTCTTTTCTCTGCGCCGGGCGGCGTGGCAGAAGGGACAGTTGCCGGCGCCGGTGCCTGTTGCCCCGGTTGCGCCTGACCCGCAGGCGGAGTAGCCGCGGGGCTGCCCCTCTGCTGGCGCTCCATCCTCTTCTGGAGGAGATCCTGGAGATACTGCTCGTTACTCCGTCGTGGCGGTCCCGGCACGGCAATAACGCCGGGCAGGACATCCGGCTGGCGCCGTTGTCCGCCCCCCGGTTTGGTCGTATTTGCCGCCTGCAGGAAGCTGGGGCCCGCCGTAACACCGGCAAACACCTCGACGGGCGCGGCTACCGCTATTAGTCCTATGATCAATATTCGTATCATCTTTGATTACCTTGTGCCCGGAAGATTGAAGTCAGCGGATGTTCCGCTGCTGGGTTCCGCTTGTGAAGGGAACGGACCTGCCTGATCGGTTGGGACCGAGGATTCCGCTGCCGCTCGTCATTCCCTGTCCGCTTCTTCCGCGCAGCTGTCCTCGCCCCCTATCGCCCGGCCTGATTCCCTGGCCCGGACCCGTTCGCATCGCTCCTGCTGCCACGCCGCCCTGGACTCCGGCCGTGCCCACTTCTATCCCTCGGCGTTCCTCGAGGACCGCGGCCTCGGCTGTAACAGTCTCAACCGGCGCTGCAGCCTCGCCAATCGTGATCACGGTGACCGCGGCGGCTTTCTTAGCCGCAGGAGCTGCGGCCTGCTGCTGAGGCGACGAGGCGAACATGTCGATCAACACTTCTTGATCGTTCCACTGCATTTTCATGGTCGTCTCCGCGATTTCTGTAACCGTGTACCCTTGAACGTCGTCGCCGATACTCACGATTCGCGACTGTCCCTTGGGATTGTTTCCTTCAAAGATAGTGATCAGGGCCTGTTTCTTGCCGTCGTTGTTCAAAACCCCGTTCAGAGACGGCGGTTTGGGTAAGGGGGGTGCCTTTTCGGCCACCACCTCCGTCTGAATTTCCGATGGTCGCCGCTCCGGCATGAAAAGGTCTTTCTCAGGAATAACCGTAAATTCGGGGTAAGCCAGGGGAGGCTCGGGAGGCGAGGGTGCTTTCACCGAGACTTCCAGCGGCTGGCCCCTTTTTGCGCCAGCAAGCACAGCCCGAACATTCTGCGTTCCCTCGAACTCTTGCCAGGCGTCACTCGTATACTTCGCCAGCACGATAATCCCGACCAGGAGCAGCACGTTTACCAAAAGGAGACGTTGTCCCATATCTCAACCTATTCAGATGCACCAGGCATCAGGAAAGCCGAATGAACCCTGAGACATCCATTCGGGGCTGTAGCGTACTCGTCATGCGAAACTTACTGACTGAGAAGTTCTCTACCGCGAGGAACTTCGGATGCGTTGAAAGAGAATACAAAAAGGCTGTCGCGCTTGCCAGATCGGCGTCCAGGTTGATCTGAATCGTCACTTTCGCATACCGATCCCCGACTTTCCTCTCCGGAAGCGGATTACTTTTTGTCAGCGTGACGTTGTTTTGACTGGCCAGCATTCTGACGATCTCGTCGAGCTGGGTGGCGGCCGTGGTGGCATCGCGAGCATCCAGAAGTCTCTGCTGATACTGCTCGAGAACCTTCTCAACTTCGGTCAGCTGCGCGGCGTAAACCTTTTGTTCCTGTATGGTCCTGATCCCCGCCTGAAGCATCCTTTTCTTCTGCTCAAGTTGGGAATCGATCGACGTGCCTGCATCGTAAAAGGGCAGGATCAGGTGAAAGACCAGCAGGTAAAGCAAAACCGCCACCCCGCCGCCAATCAGCGCCCGTTTGTCTCGCTTGGAAAGCTTTCTCATACATACTCCTTATCGAGGATTCCAAGATGAGGTTCGATCCCACGGGGGACCGTGTCTCTTGGATCTCCAAGACTTCTCACTCCTGCTCCTGCGATTCGTCCGTCTTAAGAGCCGCCTCAATATTGAATTTCTCTTTCCCGGTCGCCCGATCCTTGGTGGTGTACTTTAACAGGACACTCTTGAAGTGATCCGAAGCTCTGAGCGCCGGAATCAGGTTGCCGGCAGATCCGGTGAAACCGAAAAGCACCACCTGACCACGTTCTATATTCAGATTCTGAAGGTAAGTATCGTCAGGAAGCAGCTCAGTCAGATCCTTAAGGACTGATAGCACCGTTTGTTCGCCTTGCATCAGGCCGCGAATCTCATCCAGTTCTTTCTGCTTTTCCTCAACCTGTTTCTTCAGTGCCAATACTTCGTCAATTTGCGGCTGGAGCTGGGCCACTTCCGAGTCAATCCGATTCAGGAATCGACTGCCCTGCTTGTATTCCCTGGTGCCGGCCATGACCGCCATGACTAGAAACAGACAGACAAGAACCGCGGTTGGAACGATGCTGGGTTTCCTGGCAATGACTCGTTGTTCCGGGGGAATCAAGTTGATTTTGGCCGCCCTTGACTTGCTCAAAGCGGTTGCGGCAAGTCCTATCGCCGGCGCCAGTTCCGCACTCCTGGTCCAGCCCTTCACTCGGAGCGCATCGACCAGCAGTTCGCAATCGGCAAGGCGCTGCCGAAGCTGTTCAAGGGTCTCCGAGCCCAGAGAACCGCTCACGTAGATTCGGGCAATCCCCCCGGCTTTCACAGGCAGACGAGACAGAAAATCGTACAACTCCCTGATGATTCGGTCCCCCTCCAACTCCTCCTGTCGGATATCCAGTTTTTCAGCGAAAAACCGTTCCGAGCTCAGCACAACGACCATCTCCACACTTCCCGGATTGACATCCAGGATGACTACCGGTTCCTTCTTTGGGAAGCCAGCCTTATGCAGAGCCAGAAGTTGGTGTAAAGCCAGGCTTGAAAGCCGAACGGCCGAGGGCGCAAGGCCGAGATCCTTGAGCAGGGCCAGATACCCGTCAAGAAGATTCTGACGAACCATGGCGAGTTGCAGGAGAATCTTCTTCTGCGATTCGTCTCTGGATAGGACGACATAGTCGTAATACGAACTCTCTTCTTCGGACGGCTCAAACTTCTCGACCTGGAATCGTACAACCTGGTCCAGGTTCTCCTCGACTTCGATCGGGAGCTCAATCAAACGAAGCGTGACCTCTTCCGAAGGTAGACCCAGCACCAGGTTCTCCGGGTTCACGGCTCCGTTCTGTAGCAGCTGCCTCAGTTTACTTCTCATTTCCGCGACAGGTGCATCCCTGAAGCCTTCCAGAACCGCTGACTGTCTTACCGAAAAGTCCTGAAAGCCTTTTCGGACGTTTACCAGGACCATTTTGTCCGGGAGGATTTGAACTCCCGTCGCACTGCCCATATTCAGCATAGGCGATCACATCTCCAAATTAGACTCGTTCCAGTACAAAACCAGGTAAGGCTTGGGCCCCATTCCTCCGACCCGGATAACCGCCCGGATTTGGCAAATCACCTCGGAATGATTCAGAGAACCGGTACTGATGATGGTGTAGACCTGAGACTGCATCATCGACAGATAATTCGCGACCTCGGTCGGGATTCCCGGAATCCGCCCCATCACATCCTCGATCCCCATTAGGGGCGCTTCCTGCCGCATCGCGACAATGGCTTGGGCAACGTCGTAGTCCAAGCCTGGAATCGCGGCAAGCACCGGAAGAGGCGCCGAGTTGATGTTGATCCGGCTGATCGTACTGAATGTGGTGAAATACTTCTGCAAACCGTAGTATTCGACCCTCTCACCGCTCTCGGTGAGCCCCTTCCTGCCGTAGTAGATTTCCGGAGTCACACCTCGCACCAGCAGCAGTTCTTCCGGAACGTCAAAAAGCCCGTTCTTGGCGAAGTAGGGTCTTTCCAACGACTGGTAGTAGTCAGATTCCGCTCCATTTGGTCTGTAAAAATCGTCCTGATCACGCCAGTCTTCGATCGAATCGGTTATCACGTCGGCATCTACCGGGTCCACACCGATTATGATCAACAGGTTGTAAATCAGGTGCGCCGGGGCCAAATTCAGATTCAGCTTGCCTGACTCGTCAATGACTTCGATATCGGCGCCACCATCGGCAAGATCCAGCCGTAGGAAACCGGTAAGGACATCCGGAACCTGCTGCCCGATCTCTCCCTGTAAGGCCTGTTGAGCCTGGCTGAAGGCACTCTGAGCTTCGAGAATCCGGTAGACCGCGTAGTCGACGCCGGCCCTTGCCCGGTAGTACGCCTGTTTCTGATCGACCGTATTCCGTGCGGCGTTCACTTCGGTCCTCACCGAGGCAGAAAACGAAAGAGCAAGCAAACTCAGTGCTATCAGCACCCAAAGGACAACGATCAGCACCGCGCCCTTCTGGTCGTCGCTCCCTACCCGATCATACACCTCGAAGTTCATCGCCCGACTCCCACGATTCCGCTCGTCGGCAACATCGGTCCGGAGAAATTCGCATTGATTGGCACTACAAAAGACTTTTGATCGACGTGTATTCTCACCGCCGACGGAACCGATCTCATCTCGTTAGGGTCCCAAACCGGATACCAGTCGTAAGTCTGGGTCAGGTTGTCGTAGCCGTAGTACTCAAAGAGCACCTCCTGGGCCGGCTCGATCAAAGGAAGGGGCTTGCCCCGCGGGTCGTTCACCATGAAAGTAAAGCTGTTCACTCCGAGGTACTGCGTCTCCATCGCCCCCAGATAACGGTTGCCCCACTCGTCCTGGGCGAGCCCATAACGGACCACGGTCAGCCCCGGATTCTCGTGAAGCAGGAGAGGCGCCACCGTAATAAAGGTCATGCTTTCGGGACTTCCGAAGAAGAGCGGCGCCTGTGCGAAAGCCAAGGCCTCGGCGGGATCCATTCCTGTCTGCTGTAAATTGGCCATCGATATGGCCGGCCGCAGGGGAAACAGGGAACCAACCTGCCGTTTGATCATGTCTTCAAGCACCCTCTTGTGGGCTTGCTCTTCCATTCGCTCCTGCCCCTTTTGATAACTGTTCACTGCCATCCTGAAGGAGAGGAACAGCGCTAGGGCAAGAAGGCCTAGGATCGTCAGGGCAACGACCACTTCGACGAGCGTGAAACCGCCTGAGTTCCGGGTGGTTTTCGCCGGGCTGTCGGCGTACTCTTTACACCATCTCGTCATCGCGGTCCTCCAAACAATCGACGAAAGGCTTCGTTGGGCGTTCCGATTGGATTCTGCCCCAGGGGTTCCCTGGATACAGTCTTCAAGCAGACGCTCCGATACAGCTTGCCGTTCGGGTCGTTCTTGAAATGAACGTCCACCCTGACGCTCAGCATATATGCAGGCGACTCTACGATGTCCAGCGAAGGTCTTTCCTGGGGCTCCTCCCAGAAGTCCACTTCGGCGGTGTAACTGAAATCCTCGTCCAGTTCGCCCGAGAAGCGTCGAGGCTCGCGAATGCTCTCGTCGGCCAGGATTTCGTTCATCACGTTTTCCGCGTGACTCATCGCTCGGTGGGCCAGATCGACACGTCGCAGGTTATTCAAGCTGCCGGAAAAAA
This sequence comes from Acidobacteriota bacterium, assembly GCA_035593865.1. Classification (GTDB taxonomy): domain Bacteria; phylum Acidobacteriota; class UBA6911; order RPQK01; family RPQK01; genus RPQK01. Next base: position 5,565 of record DAOTAI010000044.1, on the reverse strand, counting down.
CCGAGAGAGCAGTAGCTACACCAATTCCCATGATGGCCAGCGCCACGACCACTTCCAGGAGTGTGAAACCTCGTTGTCGGTCCATCATTTCTTATCCCTAGGTCTGCGGGCGCGTTTCCTTCTGAAGCCTGGCAAACCCGGTAATCACGTCCACCGCTATAATCTTGGTTTTCCCCTGCCCGGACCTGACACCAAAGACCGCGCCAGAACTCCGACCGTTTGGATAGAAGCTGACAACCATCGGCAGTTGCCAGTTATCCGGCACCTCGAAACGAAAACCGTCAGGCAACGACTGCTCTTTGATTGTTTCCCCAAATTCGTTGGCCAGGAAGTATTTGAGTGAGAGCGGGTCCTGCTCGCCTAGAATAACTCGAAAGACTTCTTGCTTGCCTATTGCTTGCGAACGGGCGTGCCTCATAAGAGTAATAACGTCGCGAGCGGACGTTTCCAATTGGAGGCCGCCAAGCCCGGTGGTGAAAGAGGGCGCGACAAGGGCTGACGCTAGCGCGAGGAGCACGAGAACAATCACCAGTTCCAGAAGGCTGAAGCCCTTTGTCGCTTCGCTCTGATCACCACGACAAGATGTCAACATTCTCGCCCTCACCACCCTCGACTCCATCGGCGCCAAGGCTGTACAAGTCAAAGTCGCCATGTTCGCCGGGGCATCGATAATGGTATTCCCGGTTCCAAGGGTCCTTGGGAACCGACTTCTTCAGATAAGGTCCGCTCCAGTTTTCAACTCCCGGGTTGGTTACGAGAGCATCGAGGCCTTCGGAGCTGGTCGGATAACGCCCCACGTCAAACCGGAACAGGTCCAGCGCGTTGCCAAGCTCGGCAATCTGCATCTTGGCGATATCGACCTTGCCTTTGCCCAGCCGGTCCATGACCCTGGGGCCTACAACCGTGGCCAAGAGTCCCAGGATAACCAGTACGACAATCAACTCAATCAGTGAGAAGCCGCCTTCCAATCTTCGCGCCTTCCGCCTTTCCCTTCCGTTCATAACCTTCCTCCGTCCCCCATGGTTGCTTCTATGATTAATGCCTGAACTCCTATAGAGGAACATCATTGATGCTGAAAATCGAGTAAAGCATCGAAACCACCATCGTGCCGATTACAATTCCCATCAGAAGAATGATGGCGGGTTCAAAAAGAGCAATCAGTCGCTTCAAAGCCGTTCGCAGCTCGCGATCATAGGTTTCGGCGATTTGGAGCAGCATGACGTCAAGACGACCGGTTTCCTCGCCTACCTGCAGCAGATGCAAGGCAAACGGCGGGAAAACCCCTGCTTCGCGCACCGGTCCTGCTAAACCCTCTCCTTTCTTCACCCCCGATTTTATCGGCTCCATGGCCGCAGCCATCACCTGATTCCCGATCACGTCCTTGACGATGTTCAACGACTGAATCAACGGAACCGCACTGGCAAGCAGCGTTCCTAAAGTCCGTCCGATCCGGCTGACTTCAAGCTTTTGGTAGACCCCGCCAAGGAGCGGAAGTTTGAGCAGTCGTCGATCCCAAGCCATGCGCCCTTGAGGCGTGCGCAGATACCGACGTGTCAGATACCAGCTGCCGAAGATCAGACCGACCAACAGCCACCAGTAACTGGTTAGGAAACCGCTGATACCGAGCATGATCTTCATCGGAAGTGGGATGGGAGCGCCGGCGTTTTCAAAGATCTCGGCGAACTTCGGAATAACGAAGGTGATCATGATAATGATCGATGCTGCGCCAACACCGGCGAGAATAGCCGGGTAAATCAGGGCCGATACGAAATAGCTTCGGAGTTCCTCACTCCGCTCCAGGTATTCGCTCAGTCGCATCAGAATCTCATCAAGCGCACCCCCGACCTCGCCCGCCTTGATCATGTTCACGTAGACCTTCGGAAAAACATGCGGGTAGGCCCCAAACGCCTCTGACAAGGACTTCCCAGCCTTCACTTCCCGCAACACGTCCTTGACGATCTCGCGGAGATACTGATTCTCAGTTAATTCGGAAAGAATGGACAGGCTGCGATCCAGGGGGAGCCCGGCCTTCAGGAGAGTCGACAGCTCCTGGGTGAACACCAACAGATCGGCGCGCGGAACACGTTTTCGCCGTGAGAAAATCGACCAGGTCCCGCCCGCCTCCGAGGATACCACCCGGATGGGAAGCTGGCCCTGTTCTCGCAGACGAGTCATAACCGTCTGCTCGTCTGCTGCCTCCAGCGTCCCTTCAACAACCTTGCCCTCGGGCGTTACGGCTTTGTATTCGAAAAATCCCATTTTCGTGTTCGCTAATGATGGTGATCAAATAGCCCGGCAGGTGTTGTGCATCGTGCTCAATACACAACCCTTTCAGGGGTTGCCGCAAACACGCGGCCAACCGTGCCGCTTTGCTACCCGACCCCAGCGGGGTCGAAACCCACCGCGCCGGGTCCCGCAACCCGTCAAACTCAGGCTTTGTTGCCGACGCCACCGGCGAGCCTTACATGTCCTGAGTCACACGCAGGACTTCTGCCAGCGTGGTTATTCCTTCACGCACTTTGCGGAATCCGTCCTGCCTTAATGTAACCATCCCGCTCTTTATTGCCGCTTTCCGTAGTTGCGTCGAATCGGCATTGGAAATTGTGAGACGCCGGATCTCGTCATTCATGATCATTGTCTCGAATATCCCGAGGCGGCCGCGAAAACCGGTCATCGCACATTCCTTGCATCCGGTCCCGTGATAGATCGGGAAGTCGAGATTTCCGTTCTCGAACCCGGCACTGCGAAGCACGTCTTTATCTACTTTTTCTTCCTCACGGCAATTCGGACATATGACTCGAACCAGGCGCTGAGCCATGACGCCAAGAATCGAGGATGCAAGCAGATAATCCTCGGCGCCCATATCGACGAGGCGGGCAATGGCGCTGGGCGCGTCGTTGGTGTGTAGTGTACTGAAGACCAGGTGACCGGTTAGCGCAGCGCGGATGCCGATTTCTGCGGTTTCCAGATCGCGCATCTCTCCGACCATGATGACATCCGGGTCCTGGCGCACAATCGAACGCAGACCGGCGGCGAAGGTCAGGCCGATCTGCGGATTCACGTGAATCTGGTTGACTCCGTTGATCTGGTATTCGACCGGGTCCTCGATCGTAATAATCTTCTTGTCGGGAAGATTGATCTTGGTAAGAGCCGCGTAAAGGGTCGTCGTCTTCCCACTCCCGGTCGGCCCGGTAACCAGGATTATTCCGTATGGACGGTGAATCAGGGTGTTAACCTGATCGTACATCTCCGGGCTCAATCCCAGCTTTTCCAGGTCATAGATCTGCGTATTGCTCTTGTCGAGAATTCGCATGACGACGCTCTCGCCGTACATGGTCGGCAGAGTCGACACACGCAGGTCGATATCCTTGCCGAGGACCCTCATCTTGATACGGCCATCCTGCGGAACTCGACGCTCGGCGATATTCAACTTCGCCATGATTTTGATGCGCGAGATGATGGCAGCCCGCAGTCTCTTGGGCGGAGACTCAACTTCGTACAGGACACCGTCGATTCGGTACCTGACCTTCAAGTCGCGCTCAAAAGGCTCTATGTGAATGTCTGAGGCGCGGGACTCGATGGCACGTGAAATGAGAAGGTTGACCAGACGAATTACTGGCGCTTCAGAAGCCAAATCCTTCAAGTGTTCGACATCTTCGCTTTCTTCCGCCGAAGTGTCTGATTCGCCTTCTTCAATGCCCTCGACGATCCTTCCCAAACTGGATGCCTGGTTGCCGTAAAACTTCTCTATCAAGTCAAGAATCTCGGTTTCCGGGGCAAGTACAGGCTCCAGCCTCCGGTGGCTGGTATAGAGACGAATGCAGTTGAGGGTCGCATGATCCTGCGGATCGGCCATGGCCAGGACCAGCTTGTCATCATCCATGGCTACCGGGACAAACCGGCACTCCCGCATGAATCTGACGCTGAACGTATTTTCCAGCACGGGAACTTGCGGAAATTGGTCGCTGGTGATGTAACGCACCCCCAGGTGCTCGCTCAAATGCCGAATCATGTCTGCTTCCGACAGGGCGCCGATGTCGATCAAAAGCTTGCCAATGCGCTCGCTTGATTGCTTCTGCAAATTCAGCGCAGTGTTCAGCTCCTCTTCGGAGATGACCCCCTTATCCAGCAGCTCCTGTCCGAAGAGCTTTCTGGTTCTTAACTCGTCAATCTTGATCATTCCCGCTCTTTCGTCCGGAACTTTCTAATACTCCAGAACATGCACCTGTTCTTTAAACTTCTCTACCGGGAGTTTCCCAGTTGCTAACAGATTCAGATTGTCTTTGGTGCAGGTCAAAACCATGACCGTAGTGCTTTTCGCAGGATCCAGCTCATTGCGATCGACAATATGTGCCTGGACCGCAATACGATCATGAGGCCCCAGCTGCTTGATGGTCTGCCCGTAGTCCGCCAAACATTGTTTCATTGATTCCCGGACGGTTCGAATCTGCTCTGCCTTGGTCCGCTCGGCCACCGATTTGGGGGCGTTGAGCTCCCCGAACGGTGTTCGGATCTTAGCCCTGTTGATATTGATCTCGAAAGAGACAATGACTCCAAACCCCTGGAGGTATGCTCCTCTGGGTTCCGCGGTGATCGCAAACGGGTTCTTGAAATTCTGCTTCAGGACCTCCTGCACGATGCGCTCGAAGATTTGCGTGTCTCGCTTGAGAAGAGCCAGATTACTGTTCTGCTGAGCGCCGCCGACCACCCCGGAGAGGGTGAAGACCAGGACAGCCAATAAGGCGCGTAGTAACATGGAAGCCTCCATCTACTTCGATGACAACAGAAGTTTTAAATACCTGTTGTTCTCCTCAAGGTTCTGCGCATAACGCTGCTCAAGGGAGACGAGCGTGCCGTACAGGTCCTCCAAGTCTTCCCTTCGTTGGAGCTCAACATCCTCTTTCATGTGGACCAGCATCTGGCCCAGCAGCTCCCGTTCCTGTTTCTGATTGATGACGATCATGTCCTGCACCATTTCCGCCAGGCGCTGCTCGGAAACCAAAACCTTGCGTCCGCCAAGGTAACCGTAATGTTGGAAAATCGAGGCGATCCCCATCAGAATCAGAAATCCGGCTGCTACTTTTTGCAGCATTGACCACCAGGCGCCAAACTCGAGGCGGCGCCCTTTCGGTTTCGTTTGAATCCAGGGTTTCGCTGAATTCGGAACTGACGCCGGCACCTCGGCGGGTTCATCCAACTCCCAATCCTTCAGCATCTCGCGAGTGCTCAGGAATTCCTTGTACTCTGCGCTACAATCCCGGCATTCGTCGAGATGCCTGAAGAAGTTAAAGCAGGCACGAGAATCTACTTCCTCCCCGTAGACGACGTCCAGGATCAGCTCGCGACTTTCATCGCAATTCATAGTTTTTTCTCCATCAGTCGCCTTAACGTCTTTAAGCCGAGATACATCCGGGACTTAACGGTGGACAGCGGAACATTCATAATTTCCGCTATCTCATGGAACTTCAGGTTCTGATACTCCTTCATTAGAATCACTGACCTCTGTTCCTCCGGCAGAGCCTGAAAAGCCTCCTTTAGAAGCAGGGTCTTTTCTTTGTCGACCAG
>DAOTAI010000540.1:0-3099 GCA_035593865.1 Acidobacteriota bacterium | reverse complement strand
AAGTGGTTCATCTGGACGGGGTTGTGGTGGCTCGCCCGCTTCAGGGACGAGGCATCGGCACGGCACTCCTCGACGATTTTTGCGCCAGGATGGCTAACGAGAACGCCAGCGTGGTCAAGACTCACTTTTTCCTGCGTCAGTTTTGCCTGCCCCGCGGTTTCCAGGTCGATCGTCGATGGGGAGGCCTGGTGCGGTTTCTCGAAGCGGCGAACGAGGAGAAAAGGAATTGACGATTGGTCATTGCTTCAATCATCAATCGTTCAATCGCCAATTCCGAGAGCGATTCAATGAACCGGCGCCTTTTCGCGGGAGCCGATCAGAGTGACTAGCGACTTCAGTACAGTCGAGAGGGAGTCGATAATCTCGCGGTCTTCGCTCTGCAGCACGAGATTGCACATGCGGAGTATCTCGAGCTGATACGGGGAATAACTCTCTGATTCGACGCGCGGACGCCTTCCCCTCCCTACCGAAAGCTGATTGAGCAGGCACCGACCGGATGGACTGACAGGACAGTTCTCTCCACCCCGCTTTTCGGGCTCGGCCTCCAGGAGACGGGTCACGGGCACGCCAAAAGCATCGGCTATCCTCGTCAGTGTTCGTATCGAAGGGGTTATTCTCTCGTTTTCCAAGCGTGACAAATAAGAAACCGCCAATCCTGTCAGTTCCGATATCTCCTGCTGAGTCATCTTGGACTGGAGACGCAGCTGGAGCACCTTCTTTCCAATACTCATAAACCCAATCTCCACTTTTGAGTATATAAGGAACTGTATTTACACTCCAGTCAAGTGCGTCATTGACGGCGACTGGTTAAGTTCTATACTGATTGAAAACGATTTGGAGGAAAACGCATGAATCGCCGTCAGTTCTTACGTAATACAACAGCGAGCGCAGCCCTGCTCAAATGCTTTCCGGCGGATCTTTCGGCGTTGCAACGTGATAGCTCCGGGAAGCTGGAGCGTCGCACCCTCGGGAAGACCGGTCAGAAACTGTCGATCATCGGCTTTGGCGGGATAGTCGTCACCGATGCCACAACGGAACAGGCTGCCAACAGAGTGGCCGAAGCGGTGGACCGCGGGGTGAATTACTTCGACGTAGCCCCCAGTTACGGAAACGCTGAGGATATGCTCGGACCGGCTTTGAAACCGTATCGCAAGAACGTGTTTCTGGCCTGCAAGACCCTGGAGCGGAGCCGGGATGGCGCCGCTGCCGAGCTTGACCGCTCCCTGCGGAAGATGCAGACGGATTACTTCGATCTCTACCAATTGCACGCCGTCACCTCACTGGAAGACGTCAAGCAGATCTTAGGACCCGGCGGAGCTCTTGAGGCCTTTGTAGCCGCCAGGCAAGCGGGCAAAATTAGATTCCTGGGCTTCTCGGCGCATTCCGTGGAAGCAGCGCTCGCGCTCATTGACGGTTTCGAGTTCGACACGGTGCTGTTCCCGATCAACTTCGCGACTTGGCATGCCGGCAATTTCGGTCCGCAGGTTCTCGCCAAGGCCCAGGAGAAGAAAATGGGGATCCTGGCTTTGAAAGCGATGGCAAAGAATCGCGTTCCACGAGGGCAGAAGAAGCTCTACGAGAAGTGCTGGTACGAGCCGCTTGACGACCGGGAGAAGGCGCTCGCGGGGTTGCGTTTTACCCTGTCTCATCCGGTAACGGCGGCCATTCCGCCCGGAGACGAAAATCTCTTCCGGATGGCACTTGACCTGGCCGCACAGTTCAAGCCGCTGACTTCGGAGGAGGCCGAGGCGATTAAACGGATGGCCTTAGAGATAGAACCGATTTTCCGGTATCCCTCTGCGCAGGCTTAACAGGCTCGAACGGACAGGCAGAAGTTGGGGAGACAAGCATGCCCGAACTAACTGATTGGCCCTTCAAGCGCGCGTTTCGCGCTGCAGAAGCAGGTCGTCCAAAATCGCTGCGTCCAGATGCATGGCGTCGAAATGCTCGAGTAGCACTTCCGGCGATTCCGTGACCGGCTCCCCTTCCACGTTCAAAGACGTATTGATAAGGAACGGGAGACCGGTTACTTCCTTGAACCGCGCCAAGACCTTCTGTAAGAGTGGGTTTTCGGGGCCTACAGTCTGATAGCGACAATAGTTGTTCAGGATGACATTTTCGAATTCACGACGATGCCGGCCTCGCAGCCGCCCCATGAAAGACATGAACGGCGAATGTTGCACTCCGTGAATGTAAGCGCTGGCATGGTCCTCCAGGATCGAGATGCCAAGCGGTTTCAGATTGTGGCGTCGCTTAATGCGCCGAGGATCGGGCGTAATCGGATTAACGAGGATGCATCGGCTGCCGAGGCTACGCGGTCCGAATTCCATTCTTCCCTGGAACCAACCGAGGGCCTTACCGGATGTCAATAATTCAACGGCCTTGGCGACAGGATCAGCCAGTTTCTCGTAACTGGTTCCCCGGCTTTTCATTACTTGTTCAATCTGCTTTGACGAATATTCCGGACCCCAGAAAGCGTGGTCCATTTCCACACGGGAGGCTTCGTCCCCGAGAAGCGCGAGCGCCGAGCCGATGCACAAACCGCTGTTGCCGGGGCTAGGCGGAACGTAAATCCGATCTATGGGCGTCTCGTCCGATATACGCGCATTCAGCAAGGAGTTGTAAGCTAGACCGCCGGTTAAAACAAGGTTCCGAATCCCATACCGGGAACACATGTCATCGATCACGGAGAACAGGATCTCCTCTGTCAGGTGTTGAACCGAAGTAGCGATATTCTGATGACGGCTCGTGATCTCTTCTTCCGGCTGGCGCTGAGGGCCCATCAGACGAGTCAGGTTTTCGTTGTAAAGCCGGCTTATATCGGGCGTCGAGTCGGCCCAGGAAGTCCCGACGCCATGCTCGTGATTAAAGTACTTCAGATTGAGTCGGATGGTTCCGTTCTCGGCCGAGATGATAGTCCGCAATCGATCCGTGAATTCCGGATATCCGAAAGTCGACAAACCCATGACCTTGCTCTCGTCTCCGTAGCCGGAAAATCCGAGGAACTGCGTGACCATGGTGTAGAAAAGACCGACGGAATGCGGGAATTGGACCTGACTGAGGATATCGATTCGATTACCGCGTCCGACGCCCGTCTTC
>DAOTAI010000043.1:0-18606 GCA_035593865.1 Acidobacteriota bacterium | reverse complement strand
CCTCGTTCGTCAGGGTGTTAGTGGCGGTGACGGTGGCGCCGGGCAAAACACCCTCTTGAACATCGGTAACGGTGCCGTAGATCGATGCCGTTGTCTGTGCCGAGACCAGGCATCCGGGCAGCACCAGCAGAGTCACGAGACAGTAAAAGGACAGGTGCCGTCTGTTAAAGCCTTCCATACGAACCTCCTTTTGTTCGCGTCAAGGCCGGTCGTTTCAACCCGACCAGTTGCTAAGAGAATCCGACAAAACGCCAACGCCGACAACGTCCACTTCTCAGGACTCTTGTCGCCGACCTGCACAGGAAACCAGGCTTTGCAGCGCGATAAGCGCCGATCACCGAGCCTGCCTAAAGGTTAATCTTGGCAGGTAGTGAACTGATTAGGGGAGTGAGTAGCGGAAAGTTGCAGTTACATTACTGTAAATTGTGCCTTCGATAGGGAGGGTAAACATGTCGGAGAGGGGCTGAATCGGGTCTCCGACGTAACGTAAAAGGGTGGGTTTCATCCGGGCGCTGACGTGTCCTCCTCCGAAACCCACCGGCGTCTACTGGAGGGTGGCTAGCGGAATTGTCGCCAGGTACACGATCCCGTTGGTTACCCGGTTCTGGACAAGGGCGGCGGCTAGTGGCGTCATACTGAGGGCCCGCACGCTCCCGTTAAAATCTGTAAAATCGATGGCGTTGTCCCATTGCAATTCGTCGATGAACCGAGCGATCTTGCCCAGCGGGGGGATTTCCAGTTCTGTTGTCGCCAGAACCAGCCCGTCAGCGTCAAGCAACTCCAAGGTGACCGTCGCCGGACTCTGGCCGACGTTCTGAACGGCAAGGCCCGTTCGGACCTCATTGCCCCGGCTCTCGACTGGCGCGGCAAAACCGTCAGAAATCTCCTCGACGGCCACAATGGCGGCCGACCCGAGGGCGCCGCCAAAGACAATGACCCCGGTTAGCGGGGCGCTCGAGCGCACAGTCACTGGCCCGGTCTGTAACGCGCCGGTTGCGTTTGTCTGGAAGACACGAAGGCCGCCGGGCGGGATCTCCAGATCGATCAAGCCGTTCTCGGGCACTGACGTTCCGTTGAGAGTGAGCGGGAGCGGCTCGCCCCCGTCTGTTCGCAGGGCAACCTCCGCGAACACGGCGCTTTGGCTTGGATTCAAAAGGGCAAGGCGACTGAAGAAATCCTGACCGTTTGCAAACTGCGGGAAATGGATCGTATGAGTGAGCGGCGGCCGGCTTCCATCCACTGTGGTATATTCGACCTGCAGCACCGGCGGCGAGTCCGATTCACGGCTTCCAAAGCGTTTCGCCGACGAGGTGACGTTCTCGTTGCCGCGTAACAGCCAGCCGAAATTCGACTGCGGATTATCGATCCAGGCCTGCACGTCTGCGACCATGCCCTCCGATTGCCATATGTAGTCGCCGTTACCTGCAACTTCAGTTGAAGCGGAGGCCTCGACTACGAAGTCACCGCCGGGGCTCTCCCATAAGGCCGTGTCGAAAAAGGTGTGAAGCCAGGTTGCGTCACCAGCGGTGGCCGGGCCCCCGGCGCCGCCGCCCCCACCGCCCAGGTTGGCTACAGACGTGCCTTCACCCCAATCGTTAGTGAGCCGATGGATCGAAATAACTTGGGGTTGAGGGGTGTTGTCGTTGGTGTTAGTTTGGCCGAGCGTGAGAGTCACCGAGGTGATGGTCGATCCGGGAGGAATGCCGCTCAGGTCGAAGGCCATGACCCCGCGAACCACGCTGCCATCTCCGGTCCGCCCGGCGAAAATACCGATTCCGGCGCCATTACTGAGCGCCTCCGACCTCTGGTACAGAGTGTTGTCTTTCAGGGGATTGAGCTGGACCAACTCTCCCTGGGCGGCAGCGGTCATTGTCAGCAAAAGAACCGCGAACATGAAAGAGAGTCTTCCTAAATGCGTCATTTCATGCCCCCGCGCAAAAGATCGCTAATGCTTCAGTCAAATGCCGAACCTAGCCTCGGTCTGGTTTGTAGTCCCGCCTTTAGGCGGGCGGTTAGTCGTTCATACGGCAAAAATGGACTTGCTGTGAACGAGAGTGTGACCCTAAAGCGTTGTCACTGTGTGCCTTGCAGTCCTGGCTCTTAGCCAGCGTCCCCATTTCTGCATTTCTGACACGGTTGGGGACAGTCCCTGAAACCAGTCCAAACACCGTCGCCGATCTGGTTCGTCCCTGAACCTGGTCCCTGATTTCTGAATCTGACACCGGTGCGTTGACCTCCCGTAATTCAATTGGCGGGACGCGGGCAGAAAAGGCACGAAGCCGGACTCTGGAGCTGGAGAGTTCGCCCACGATAAAGAAGGCGGCACCTCAACCGCCGCAGGGTCCCTGTCTGTAGTGCCGCCTTCAGGCGGGCCTTAAATCGTTCATATAGCAACAATTGCACGATGGCAACTACCCGGCTAAAGCTCGGCTAAAGCCGGTACTACGAACAGAATTAATTCGGTTCGGAAAATCGCTGCTGGAGAGTCCGGCCACAACAAACTGCCGTGTTCCAGAATGCGGTAAGGGACAGTCCCCAATCCGGCTAGGGACAGTCCCCGATTCTGCCGCATTGCCTTGTTCTCAGTTACTGTGGTGCCTCGTCCGGTGGAGGCTCCGAAACCACGGGAGTCACCGGAAGAGATGTGAATTGACCGGCTTGTGTGCCGAATTCCAGCCCGATGGCGGAAAAGGATCCCTGCTCGGTAGAGATCACCATGGTTCCAACTGCATTGGTCGTGTCAACGTCCTGAAAATACTCGTTCACAAACTGTGAAACGCGGCCATTGGGGGGAATGGTGATCTCGACGGTCGCATTTTCGCCGAAGGACGCTCCGTCTTCCCCTCTCAACTCGAGCGTCAAGGTGAGCGGGAAGTTTTCGAGGTTCCGGATGGCGACACCGGTATTAAGTTCGTCGGTACGGCGCACCGGAATGATCGCATTCTGCAGCGGTGTCGCCGAGCCGAAACCAGCGATCCCAATACCCGGGATTTGGAACCGAACGATTCCTCCAAACGGTTGGTTCGAGATGACTTCTGCGGAGCCCGCGACTAGATCACCTGCGCCGTCTGTATTGATAGTCACGCTGCCCAGCGGTTGAATTGAGAAATCGATTTCTGAGGCGGGTGCCCCCGCGCCGGGGCCGATCAGCCCAACCGTCAGCGGTTGCCCGTCGCCGTCAAAGAAACGAATTATCCCTTCCGCTGCTGTCGAGGAAGAAGCGTTGGTGAGCACAAGCGAGGACACAAGGCCTTCTTCCTGCTCAGCCGCCGCACCTCCGTTGCCGAACTGAGGAAAGTACTGGACCACAGGCGGCAAAGGAATCTGACCTCGTATCTCCCCGGCTGGGAAGGCAGGAGAGTGCACGTTGACGTACAGCCCTTCCGAGCGGAGATCTCTCAGGAAATCGTCAAAGTCGTAGGTTTCCGTGAACCTCTGATCCCCGGGGGTTGCCTGGTCAAAGATGAGCGTTGGGGTGTCGAAACCGAAAACAACATCGCCATCTACCCCTGCCGGCGCCGAGTGTATATGAGCGGCAGCGGCATCGGCGACGGTGTGAGAGCAAGCGATCGTAAAAGCGTCGCCCAGGGCATTGAGTGTTGCCATGCACTGGCCGGTGTTGGTGCTGGTTACGCCACCGGTTTCCTGGCCTGGCTCAAGCGCAAAAACGACGGCCGAATCCGCCGGCGGCCCGATCTGTCCGCGGATTTCACCGCCGGGATTCGCGGTCGAATGAACGTTGACGTACAGGTTTCCTGCTTGGAGATCGGCTAGATCTTCGGCGCTGAACTCAAACACGCCTCTGAAGGGCGATGTTGCCGATTCGAAAGGGTGGATAATGGGCCCGTTCTCCCCAGTCGGGCCTCTGTGAATGTGAGCCGCCGTAACATTCTGTACGGTGTGTCTGCAGATGACTTCAAACGAGTTTTCTTCGAGACGGCCAAGGCAATGCCCGGTAGCATCGCTCTGAACACCGTCTGGTTCCTGGTCGGGGCTTAACGGGATATCGAACACCTGTGCCGAAACCGAACCGGCAAAGATCCACACTGCGGCTATCAAGAGAGTAGGCGCATACTTCCTCATACACTCCTCCAATTCCGCGACGCCTGGGATGCCAACCCTTCGTGTGCTTGCCTCGCGGCCGAAATAGAGCCGGAGATTCATGCTTGGTTGTGGGAACAGACAGGAGCAGAATCTGCTCGCAAGGTTACTTTTAATCAAACATACGCGATTCTTGCTGCATAGGTTTCGCCAAGCGCGGGCAAAAGGACGAGGGCGAGATTTTCGGGCCGGTCCACGGAGCACGCGGACCAAGTTTCGAGCAATAGTAATCATTCCAACATGGCATAGTTGAGGTATGACATCGGGGCCCTTATATACAGTCGGACATTCGACCCGGCCTTTCGAAATCTTCCTGGAACTGCTTCAGGCTCACCGGATAGTGAAGCTGGTCGATGTCCGCTCGTTTCCGGGATCGAGGCGTTTTCCCCAGTTCAACCGGGAAGATCTGGAGAGTCTTCTGGAAGAAAACGGGCTAAGTTATTACCATCTGAAAGAGCTCGGCGGCCTGCGAAGGAAGGGGGACGTGGCGAGCGTAAACACCGCTTGGAAGAACGAGAGTTTTCGCAATTATGCCGACTACATGCAAACTGCGGAATTTCGAGAGGGGATTGATTCTCTGCTCCGTATCGCCGGAGATTCAAGGACAGTCATCATGTGCGCCGAAGCGGTTCCCTGGCGATGTCATAGACAGCTGATCTCTGACTACCTGGTTGCGCTCCGGGGAATCGAGGTGTTTCACATAATTGATGCCAGCCAGCTGAGGCAGCACACTCTTACAGCTTTTGCACAGGTCGAGGGTGAAACCCTCATTTACCCTGAAGAAGGTCCGAGCGGGTCGCGTGACAAACCCTGAGAAGGTGTGAAAAGAAATCGGCGTGCTTATCCGCGCTATCCGCGGGTACCAAGCCGCAATGGCACGCATGACGTGGACCCGGATCAGCACGCCGATTCTGTTGCCCGGACGCTATGGACTCAAATAGGGTTCCAGCTTTTGGTGGACTTCCGACAACGGCACTTCCTCGCCATGGTTGAGGCGCGTGACGATTTCAGCGATTGCGCTTTTGGCCTCATCCTTCTTCAGAGTCCGAATGAAGCCGTCGTAGTAATGCTCGCCCGCCATGGCCCGGTTGATTTCCTTTTCCCGATTGTGATCGTTCAGTTCCGTGAAATACAGAACCCGGAAGCGCCGGTTATACCCGGCCTCGCGGTAGATTTCGAACATGATCTTATCCGACTGCATACATTTCTCCTGCCTCGGATGGCGCGGATTGCGACAGCTGTTTCCGCAACTCGGATTCAAACGCCTTCAGCCGCTCGTTAAGGAGCCGCTCCTTCTCGGCCTTCTTTCGCATATCCTGCTGATAGCGTTTCAGAAAGTAATCGATTGTTTCAACGCGAATCTTAAATGAGCCGGTCGGCTTGTTCTCATCGATGTCTTTGAAGGAGAAATAGGGAGTTCCCGATTTCTCGATGATCTCTTCAACGACAGAATAGATCGGGGCATCATGGCCGCACTTGAAGCTCGAGAGCTCGAGCGCGACGAGGTTGGGATGGCGCGCGGTGAATTTGGCTCCCCAGATCTTGTAGCTGGTGTTTTCGCTATAACTGTTCTTCCAGGCGTCACTGATATCGAGCGGACTCCTGATGACCCCGCTTTCGACCTCCTCTCCGAACATCTGCTCCAGCAGGTCCTCGTCGAGCGGCAGCGACTGCAAGGTGAAGACCGGATATCCCGCCTTCTGAAACTCCTCGAGGATCTCGTGATTGATACCCGGGTCGTTGTGGTATGGGCGTCCGAGGAGCACAATTCCAACCCGCTGCTCTTCCGCTAGCTGGTCCAGAACCTCGCGCGCCTTTTTGCGCAGCGTCTGGTTCAGAAACTTGTCCAGCGCCTGGTAGCCCTGGTCAACCGCTCTGTCACTCTCTTCTCGGGACAGTCCGAGGATGTCGCGGAACTGAGCAAACATCTGCTGCTTGAAGAGCCCGGGGTTCGCCGGGTTGACGAAGGTATCGAGGAAAACGACTTTCTTTTCGGCGAACAAGTCGCCTTCCTTGATAAAAGCGGCCTTGACCGCCTCGGGCGTGGTTGCCACCGTCGGACAGGCACGGCACCCCTGGGTGTATTGGAGTGGTGAAGGAAGATCGTCGATCATCGGGAAGAAGATGTAATCGAGGGGTGATTTCTCGTGCTTCTCAAAAAGGAGGTTGTGGATGTGAGGAATCGCGACTTTCGAAGGGAAACAGGGATCGATAGATCCGCGCTTGGCGCCCTCGCGATACAACTTCGTGTCGGTGAAATCTGAGTAGACGAGATTCGTGGGCTTGATGCCCAGGCTTTCAAAGTAGGCGCTGAAAAGAGGGTTCAGCGAGTACATGTTGAGCACTCGGGGGATACCGATCCGGATGTTATCGCGCCGTTTCATCGCCGCAACTCGACGTCGCTGCCCCGGGGTAATCGCGTACTTGGGAATCGGGTCGGCAACCCGCTCAGGCTTCCAGGACTGCCACGCGGTTCTGGCGGCGATTTCAGCCATGTTCGGATTCGCGTCCTTGACGCGGTCCAACCCCTGTTTGATCGCCCGCATGTCGTTGACATCCTCGACCGTTCCCTTCTCGCAGGTAGCGATGATTAATCGAGTCGTTCCGGGCTCCAGTGGAACTTTGCTGTTCCGTGGCCTGATCTCGGCCGGATTGGCGGTCCGAACCTTTACGTCGATAAACGTTCTCAGGCACTTGTTCTTGCAGAAGTAACAGCGGGTGCTTTCGTTGCAGGTCGACTTGTAGGAGATGTGGTTGACCGCCTCCAGGCCAATAAAACTGGTTCTTCCGGTTTCCGCATAGACGCGGCACGCTTCGAGCGCCGCGCCTATCGCCCCACTTTCGCCTGAATGCTCATGGACGATAATTTCAGGCTTGAAGGGCTTGTCTTTGAATCTCGACTCGATGAAATCGACTTGTGCCTTGACGGCGGCAAGATTGTACTGGGTTCCTCCCTGTAGCACGAATTTCCTGCCAAGCGCGGCGAGATTCGGAATCTGAGCCACGTAAAGCCAGATGTTCTTGGGAAGAACGTTGGCCAGCCCGGCCATGATCTCCTCAGGCTTCCATCCTTTTCTCTGGAAATCGACGATGTCCGACTGGAGAAAGACAGCGCATCCGGAACAGAAGCTGGGGAACGCCGCGGCGCTGAAAGCCACGTCAGCGAACTTCTCGACGGGAATGCCGAACGATTCGGCAGTTGATTGCAGGAAATAGCCGTTTCCTGCTGAACACTGGGTGTTGAGCTTGAAATCCTTAACTCGCCCCTCCTTCAAGACAATGATCTTAATGTCCTGTCCGCCGACATCGCAGATCACGTCGACGTCGTCGTAAAAGTGAAGCGCGGCTTGGGTGTGAGCCACTGTTTCCACGATGGCTGCATCGGCGCCTATCGCCTCGCGGAGGATGTCCTTGGCGTAGCCGGTCGTGCCGACGCCCAGGATTTCGAGTCGGGCTCCCTGATCTTCTACTTGCTTCCGAAGCTTGGTGAACATGTCCTTGGTATCTTCGATCGGGTTGCCCTTGGACAGTTGGTACGCCTTGAGCAGGAGCCTTTTGTCGCGATCAATCAAAACGGCTTTGGTCGAGGTCGAGCCGCCGTCAATACCGACAAACCCTTTCACGACCTCGCCGGGAGAGAACGAGGGCGGCACAAACTTTTTGCGGGTGTATTTCTTAAGGAACTCCTGAAGTTCCTCTTCAGTTTTGTAAAGGCCGCGTCCGCCCTGCTTTTTGCGCTCTTGCTCACGGCCCTCGCGCAAATACCACTCGAGATGCTCGCACCCTTTACAGGCGCCGACCCAGGGTTCTTCTTTCTTGCCGAATTCGACAGCCCCGATGGCCGCGAAGTATTGAGCGTCGTCTGGGACGCGGACCAGGTCCGCCGGGTCGGCACCTTCCGGCAAGGGCACGTTGCGCTCCTTCCAGAGGTTCACGATGTTGTGCTTCCAGCACTCCACCATGCCCTTGATGAAAGTGTTCGGGCCGCCCAGTAGTAGAACCACGGGTCGCAAGGTGTGGCCACGGGTGAGGACGGAGAGGTTCTGCTGAATAATCGACTCGAACAGTGACGCCATTATCTCGTCCCGAGATACACCGGACTTTTGCAGACTGTTGATGTCGGTCTCGGCGAAGACGCCGCACTTGCCTGCCACGGGGTGTAGATTGATGCCGTAATAACCCTGTTGGCACAGCTCGTTAGGCGGGATCTTCAGCTTGGCCGCGATTTTGTCGATGACGGCGCCGGTACCCCCCGCACACTTGTCATTCATGCTGGGGATTTTCTTCTTTCGTCCTGTCTCATCGATTTCCTTGAAGATGATGATCTTGGCGTCCTGCCCTCCTAGTTCGATTACGGAACTGGTTTCGGGGTAAAGCTTCTCAACGGCGAGCGAGACCGCGTTGACCTCCTGGACAAACTTCGCTCCCAGGAACTCGCCCACAGTTGCTCCTCCTGACCCGGTCGTGAAGATCCGTAATTTGTTGGGGACCGCGTCCGGAAACTCAGCCTCCAGGCGCTTCATGAACTCAAGGCACTTCTCCAGTTGTTTGGTTTCGTGCCGCTGGTAGTCTTGCCATAGGATCTCGTCCGTAGCGGGATTGACCACCACGGCCTTAACGGTGGTCGATCCCACGTCCAGCCCGAGGATCAGTTCATCGACTTGCTTCGAAGGTACAACGTTAAGACTCGGACCCAGCATTCACTTCTCCTCCTGTCACTGTTGGTAGACTGATCCTGGATTTCATTTCCTTGCGCATGAGCTCTGAGACTTGCAGAACATAGTTGGCGGCCTTACCCACAACGCCTTTTCGGTGACGAATCCGGAAAAATGGGCTCCTGAGCTCGGGGTGATCTGCGGTAAATGACCTTACTTCGTTAAGGCTATAGCCACAGGCGCCGAGGGCCTGCTTGAATTCCTCGCTCGCTTTCGTCCGAGCTTCCCCAAGAGCCATCTGGACTCGGCTGTAGGCATTAACCGCTCCCTCTCCAGACGTCTCAATCGGCAGGTAAATCATGTCTTTGTAGTGTGCGGTGACAGCCGCCTGGGCGCCGTCGGACTGGGTCGACGGCATACACCCGAACGGCTTGAGCGAGAGAACCATGTGAGCCAAATCCTTGTTGCTGTAGTAAATGTTCTTGGCAACCTCGAGATGGCCTTCTCCGCCGCCGGCCCGGCTGTTGTAATAGGGGTGTCCGAGCCGCTGCAGCTCGTACTGATCGTTCAAGGGCGCGACAGTCTCCCCAAGGGTCCGGCGAAGCCGATTGAACTCCCGTTTGAATACCGACTCGGCCAGTTTCAGCAGCATGAGCCGTCGGAAATAGCCAAGCTCGTGGCGAGTTCGTAAATCGAGCCTCCAGAGAGGCGCGCTGAAATTCACGTTCTTGGTGTCCCGAGTTTTCTGAACCGCCTGGTGCAGCATGTAGAGAATCCACGTGCCCACTGGCTCGACCACAACTTCCGCCCCCTCCTTCTCAAGGAAACGGAACATGTGGAAGTTGCCGTCTCCCTCCGTGGTCTGCGCCCAGAACTCTCCGGTGATATGGACAATGGGACGAACGCGGGTGTAATCGACCTCGATTTCCTCAAACCGTTTTCGGACCTGGCGAAGTCCTTCGATATAGTGGTCACTTCGCAATTGGTTGATGAACTTCAGCAAGTCTGTGGCCGTCCCGGTCTTACTGCCGAGAAGC
Organism: Acidobacteriota bacterium; assembly: GCA_035593865.1. Classification (GTDB taxonomy): domain Bacteria; phylum Acidobacteriota; class UBA6911; order RPQK01; family RPQK01; genus RPQK01. The sequence continues at coordinate 8,813 of DAOTAI010000043.1, read as the reverse complement.
CGCGCCCAACGCTCGGCTATTTTGGGGCGCTCTTTCGACTTCATCACGTCGTGCAGAAATCTGACGGAATCATCCAGCACCCGGTCTGTCTGCCCTTCGTTGACTTCGTATGGCCGGATGAGGTGGCCCAGGGCATTTAACAGATCCCCGATGTTCAAGGCGTTCAGGATGCCCAGGAAGAAATCGAGGTTCATCTCCAGGCCGGAGGATACGCCAGCTTGCGACAAGCCCCCCGACTGCTGGAAAAGCAGTACGCGAAATCCGTCGAATCCCGAATTTCTCAAGGCGAGTCGATACTCGGCTTCATACATGCCGAACCGGCAAGGACCGCAAGCGCCGGCTGTGAAGAACACGTAGTTGTTGACGATCTGCTGTTTGGTCAGCCCTTTCTCCTCCAAGTCCTGAAGGTGCTTGATCAGGTTACCGACCGTGAAATAGGTGGGGTTGCATTGGCCGTTGTTGCCATATTCCTTTCCAAGCCTGTAAGCCTGTACGTCCGGTGTAGCCAAATACTCGCACTTGTATCCTAAGCCTTCGAGGCTGCCATGTATCAAATGCTCGTGTTTCCAGGTAAGGCCGCCGAAAAGAACCGTGGTGTGCGCCCTCTGGTCGGCCGTAAACGGGCGCTCTTCGGGTCGGCGAAAATGTTCGCGTTCTTGCTCGTCAAGGCCGAGTTCTTTCCGAAGGCGCTCCCTCTCCAAACGCACTCTCGTCTGGATGTCGGTCTCTCTATTCTCCAAGCGGACTAACTCCATGAGGACCTCCCTTTTTGGAGTGTTGCTCCGTGACTTTTCTGAATCGTTCCTGACAGGTTGTGTCAATATGCCTACTTTAGGCACATTTCAGTAAAATCGTAGCATTCTCATGGAGTCAGGTATAGCTTTTATTGGCAGAAAGCCGCCGGATTCCTTGATTTCTTACCGCACCACTCCTCCGGCCACCGGCGAGTTTTCGAAATAAATGTCGACGATCCTGTCCCAGGGAATGTAGTGCACGACCCGGTTTCGCCACACTCCGAGATTGTCAGGACCTCCGATTGCGAGGATTAGGAAATCGTTGTCCGAAGTATCCAGTCGCAATGTCGAAATGTCTCCGCTTGGGGTCGTTCTGCGAGCGAAAGAGCCGCTTGTAGTTCGCGAGAACTCCCCCGCGCCCATCACAATCTCGACAAATTGATAGCGTCGCGGGCGAAAGGTTCTGGTCATCTGCGGCGCCAGCTCCATCTCGGTTTCAATTACCCGGAGCCAACGCTCCTTTGCGGAGGGTTCGGGGTTCGCCTGTGCCGCTAAAACCGCCAGCAGAAGTGCGATGCTGACTGCAACGAAAGCATAGAATCTCATTTGCTGTTTCACGGTCACTCCTCTTCGTTGATTGATCAATGGTAATGACGCGCGGAAGCGGGATTGGGTTCTGTCAGACAAATTCCGTCATAACAAACAGACGAGTCCGACTGGTTGCAGCTCAGCGGAAACGGTACACTGGGATTAATTAGAGACGATCAATCGTCGAGCGTACGCAACAGGAGAAAAAGAAAGGGGGCGCATTAAGCGCCTCTTTTCTTTTTCTGCTCTCCTATTTGAGTCTCCGAAATTCTCCGCACAAACTACCCAAGAATCACGGGAAGCGCTTCCAGGAGATTATTGCAGTAGCCGTGGAGGAGTGGCCGAACGCCGCTATGTTTGATGTTGCCGCCGTCAATCCCGATGGCCGCAAATCCTGCCAGTCGGATGGAAACCACACCCGCGCCCGAATCTTCCAGGCCAATAACCCGGTTGCGGCGCGACCTGTCGACCCCTAACCCGACATAAGCTGTTTCAGCGTAAAGCCAAGGATGGGGTTTGGGCGCCAGTTCTCCCAGCGTTCCAGTGCGACCTTTTGCCAGTCGATCGCCAGCGGTAATGATCGCGTCATAGAAATCAAGCGGGTTTCCCATGTTCAGTGTCCTGAAAGCCGCAAGGATCTCGGGCCAGGCCTTCTCGTAAAGTCCAGAAGTCACCAGGCCAATCTTGACTCCCCTCGCTTTCAACTCGGTCAGAAACTCCTTCAATCCGGGACTCGGGCGGAAGGCATCGCTACGGCCCCTTCCCTGGGCGATCTCGTTCATTTCAAAGGAGGTTATTTCGAAGTAATGGCGACGGGCCTCTTCAAGGCTGCCCCCTGGGGCGTACTTGTCGATACAGTACCGTAAGTGCTCGGATACCGAATGCCCTGAAACGTGCGGCTCGTCCTCGGGTTCCAGGCGGAAGTCCGGGTCGCCCTTCAGGCGGGCGATCGACTGCTCGATGATCCACATCCAGAAGTGTTCGCTTCTGACGCTGGTACCGTCAAGATCCATCAGCACTGCTTCGGCAGGGGGCTCAAAAGAGGACGCCAGCAAAGGGTAGTAGGCCTGCGGGCCAACGGCTGACTTTACGAGTGCCAGCGTTTTGTCTTCAAAAACGATCAGTTCAACCTTGCGATCCCGTGGTGCGAGAATGCGCGATACGCCGTCATCACCGACACGCCAGGCGCCATCCCCGCTTACTTCGAGATCGATGAAATCTTGCTGGTATTCGTCGTTGATGACCCCGATGCCCGGAAGCTCGACATAATCCTTCATATATCTGAGCTTTGCAGATGTTTCTGGAAAACACAAAAGAAAACCGTCAGTAATCTTGTTCGTAGTCCCGGCTTTCGGTGAGCACTAAGTCGTTCGCCCGCAAAAATCAACGTGTTGTGAACGTATGTATCGCTCTAAGCTATTAACCATAAATCACTTACAGTCCACCCCCCCCGTTTTCATTCAGCGTCCTCATTTGTACCTCTCAAATGGAGATATCGTGAACGTGCCTTTCGCTCCAAGTCGTTAGGCATATGTGACTTGCAGTTTCTGTTCTTAGCCAGCGTCCCCTTTTTTTCCCGTATTTTCGTCAAACTTCCAAACTTCGAGGCGCGTCCAGACCTGTCGTCCTGCTCCCTGACCACCATCCGGCCGCTCGCAGTCGCATCAGAGGTCCGTCAGGACCGACACGCTTATAGAAACGACCAAAGGTTAAAGACCCAGGTCCGTAGGACCGGCACGTGAACTCCCTGCACCGCCTCCTCACCTGTCAGCGTCTGCTGGCAAAGACCGCTCTTGCAGCTCGGGCTCAGCTGCCAGTCACGTGTCGGTCCTGACGGACCTCCAGTCAGAAGAAAAAGTCCAATGGTCGAAATAGGGACGCTGGCCACGCATGAGGACCAGGACGGATCTCTTTTTGGGGAAGAACCTATTTTGTGAAGCTCTGTCCTACATACTTAGCGAACCGGGGCGCGGAGCAGGCGTGAAGAGTTGGCCAGGATGCCCAGATCCGGCAGAGATTGCGCGGCGGCCGCCAGGATAGGAGGCAGCAGGCCGAAGGCCGCCAAAGAGATCCCGATCAGGTTGTAAGCGGCGGTAAAAAGAAGATTGCTTCGCACGACTCGAATCGTTCTTCGCGCCAGCTGAAAGGCCACCGGGACTTGGAGCCAGTCATCCGTCAGTAGCGACAAGTCACCCGCCTCAACGGCGACGGGGGAGCCCCCGGCCCCCATGGCGATACCGACGTCGGCGATTTTCAGAGCTGGAGCGTCGTTTACACCGTCACCCACCATGGCCACCACGCACCCTCTCGCCTGGTATTCCTTAACGACTCGAATCTTGTCGGCGGGTAAAAGATTGGCGCGATAATCGATGCCGAGAGTTGAGGCGACCTGGGCTGCGGCGCCGGTGTTGTCTCCGGTAAGCAGTTCGATTTTGCGGATCCCGAGTCTGCGCAATTCGCCGATAGCGGTCGGGATTTCCGGACGCAGGGCGTCCTCGGCGGCCAGAAACCCCGCGAGCCGGCCATCGATTTCAACAAAAATCACACTTGCGCCGCGGTTCTGGAGATCATCCAGAGCACAGGAGAAGGCATCGGAAAGGTTGGTGGCTGCAGCGCCGTGCTGTCTTCCTGCGAAAACGCGCCGTCCTTCCACCACCGCCTGGACGCCGATTCCCGGCTCGGCCCGGAAATGGCTCGGATCGGCAAGAGTGAGTTCTTTGTCGAAGGCAGCGCGCCGGATGGCTTCTGCCAGAGGATGTTCCGAATATCTTTCGGCGCTGGCAGCCAGGCGGAGAACCTCGCTTTCCTGGAAAGGGGGAAGGGCAAACACCCGGGTGATTTCCGGTCGGCCCCGAGTCAGCGTGCCGGTCTTGTCAAGCAGAACGGTGTCGACGTTCGCCAGTGTTTCCAGTGTTCGCCCGCCTTTAAAGAGGAGTCCTCGCTTAGCGGCTGCCCCCACCGACGCGAGAACGGCTATGGGAGTAGCCAAGGCTACCGAACACGAGCACGCAACCACTAGAACCGCCACCGTTGCCATCGGATCGCGACGTAAAAGAAACGTCAGGGCTGCAGCCGCGGCAACCAGGGGGAGAAACCAGGCGGTAAACCTGTCAGCAAACCGTTGGACCCGGGAAGGGCGCGATTCGGCCTGCTCCACAATCGTCACCACCTGGCCAAAAGTGCTGGCGCGTCCGACCCTTTCAGCCTCGACGCGCAAAGAACCACCATGAACAGTAGTGGCGGCAAAGACCGGGGCGCCTGGTTCAACGTCGATGGGAAGGCCTTCTCCCGTGATCAACGACTGGTCAACAGCGGCGTGGCCTGAAACCACTTTTCCGTCGACTGGGATTTTTTCGCCCGGCCTTACCATAACGACATCTCCGGGACGAATCTCGGCGATCGGCACTTCGACTTCCCGGCCTTCTCGTTCGATCCGGGCCTGCTCGGGACTGAGGCTCAGGAGATCTTTGAGAGCCGTGCGAGCGCGGTCGGCCGTGAATCTTTCTGAAAATGCGCCAAGGCGCATGAAGAATACGACTACAGCTGCGGTTGCCCATTCGCCTACGAGGAGGGCAGCAATCACCCCGAGGGTCATGAGCGTGTGAGAAATCACGCGCCCGGCGAGGGTCGCCCGAAGGACGTCGCTGAAAACCGGATAGCCGGCTGTGATTATGACCAGTAACGAAACCCACCAGGGTACTCGCGAGGTGATGGCTTCGAGCACACCGAGCCATTCGCCGAGCACAATAACGAACAGGACCGCGCCGGACACCAGGCCGAAAACAGTGAGCGCCCTGGCAGCGGCGTCCGAGTGCTGGGGGCGGATTTCCGGTGATTCAGCAAGATAGCCTGCGCGAGCGACCGCCTCGCGGATTTCCTGAAAATCCGCCCGGGCAGGATCCAGTCTCACCAAGGCCTTTTCGGAGGCAAGCAGGACTTCGGCCGACAAGACGCCCGGAACGTCTTCGATGGCTTTGCGGACATGGCGAGTGCAGTCCGCACAGTCCATACCGCGAATAGGGATTTCGATTACCCGACTCTGGCCCACGTCAATATTATGAACATTTGGCCGCGCCTGCGTGAACCGAGCCAGCTGTTCAGTTTCTGCGCCCGGTCAGGCTCTTTCGAACTTATCGCCTTTTTGCTTGCCTTCCGGGTTGTAGTGCTCGAGCAGGGCGTTGATTTCTGACCCGACAAGAATCACGAAACCCGCCAGGTAGAGCCAGAGAAGCAGGATAATCACGGCGCCGAGACTTCCGTAAGTGGCTGCGTAGTTCCCGAAGTTGGAAACATAGAAGCTAAATCCCAAAGAGGCAGCTACCAGCAGAGCAACTCCCAGGACACTGCCTGGCGTGATGAACTTAAACTTCTGTTCCACATTCGGCCCGAAGTAATAAATCATCGAAAAGCCCAGAAGCAGGAGGGCGATGATGATGATCCATCTGAGCGATGCGAAGAAAGCCAGAAGCACCGGGTTACGTCCCACAAAGGACGCCAGCCATTCTTGCAGCGTGCCTCCGAACACGATCAGAGCGAATGCTCCTATGATCATGAGCAGAAAGCCTAGCGTCAGCAGTATGGATACTCCCCGGGCTTTCACGAAGGAGCGTCCTTCTTTGATGTCGTAAGTAATGTTCAGCTGCTGCATGATCGCATAAAGTCCCGCGGAGGCGGACCAGAGCGTAAAGAGAAGCCCAAAGGACAAGAGACCGCCGCTGGAGCTCTCGACGGTCTGTGAGAGCACGTTGCTGAAGAGTCCCGCCGCTTCCTGGGGCAGTGCCTCTCCCATGAAGTCCATGATTGCGTCCTCGAGGTTGGGTATCGGCAGGAAAGGCAGCAGGCTCAGCAGGAAGATCAGGGCGGGAAAAATCGCGAGCATCCAATAGTAAGCGAGTGCTGCGGCACCATTGAAGACGTTGTCGTCCTGAATCTCCGCATAAAGGTCTTTCAGGAACTGAGTGCGGGTCACGTCACCCAGAAAATGGCTCCAACTTGCCACTGGATACCTCCAAACTGGAATCAGCGACGCGCTTTTTCTTTCGCAAGCAGCATGCGAAAAACCGCAAGGCGGGGTTTAATTTCATCGTAAAGAGGCGCTTTAGAACTGTCAACGGCACGAGTTGACTTGCCGAAAAAACGCCGGAAGGATTCATTGCCTGACGTCCCTTACATGGAACATTTTTCGATAAGGCAACAGGTGACCAAGGCGTGCAGGGCGAGTCCGCCCTTTGGCGTTAATGTTTATCGCCGGCTTTTTCGTCGGGCAGCAGGAAAGTCAGGATAAAGGCGGGCAAAGCCAGCAGGGTCAGGACCGCGAAAGTCGACTCAAACCCGAAAATCTCTATCGCGCTGCCTATTATGGGGATCAGCAGCCCCGCCATGCCCCAGGCGAATCCCATAGTCAGAGCAGCGATAGTACTGGCGCCGTGAGGAACGAGGTTCTGTGCCATCACCACGTTAAGAGGGTTCGTAAGAAGCAGAAACGCCGCGCCTGCACTGCCGAAGAGCACCGACCAGATCCCTTGGGAAGTCAGGAAGGCCAGAAAGAGGGGCACCGAAGTGATGAAAGAGAAAGCGAGCAGCTTCTTTCCGCTGAAACGGCTTGCGAGCCAGCCACCTGCAAGTCCGGAAGCACCACCGGCAAACAGAAAGATCGTCAGAAATCGATTAGCCGTGTAAGCAGAATAGCCGTGCTGAATGTAGTACAGGGGAAGAAACGAAGCGATCCCTGAATGGGTGATCGATCTGAGGACAACCAGTGTGTAAAGAACCAACAGGGGTCGTAACACGGTGCGAAGCCTGGCACTAGGACGGCCTTCGAGATGGGCCGGCCCCGAAGTCGGCCCCGGTACGTGAAAGTACAGAAAAAGACTTACCAGCAGGCCCGGGATTGTCGCCCAGAAGGAATTGGGAAGGCCAAAATGCTGAATGACCGACGTTATGTACAGGGGGCCGAGAGCAAAGCCGACAGTCCCGGCAGTCACGTAAATGGACATGTGGAATGCCGGATTTCTCTCGCTGTGTCGGTGAGTCAGGGCCGCCCCCTGCGGATGGTAAGACGCTATTCCCACGCCGGCGATGAAGAGCAGGAAGAGAAGAGAGTTAAAGCTCGGTGCAAGACCGAGACTGGAAATGAACAAGCCAGCCAGGGCGGGCCCCAAGACCACGAAGGCCCGGCTTCGAAAGCGATCGGAGAGAAGGCCGTATACGGGCTGGGTCAGGGAACTGGAGAAAACGAGAACTCCGACCAGCATGCCGGCCTGCGATAACGACAGATCGAGCTTGTCTTGAAGAAAGGGAAGAAAGGCAGCAAGCATCGATGAGTACATGTCGACGCAAAAATGCCCGGAGGAAAGAAGCAATACCGGTTTTGGAATTCTCATGGAAGCGAATTATTCTGTCACAACGCGGCCGTAGTCGTAAGTCAAACTTGCCTCTGGATGAGCACAGTGTTCATACATGCACCTGGAAGGCCGCTCGAATACAATAGCCGCGTGCTACTGGCTGATTTCGATTACGAGCTTCCGCCGGAACTCATCGCGCAGCATCCGCCCTCAGATCGCGCCTCCTCACGTCTGATGGTCCTAGACAGAAAGACTGCAGGTATTACTCATGCCCGCTTTCGCGATCTTCCCTCGTTCCTCACAGCCGATGATCTTTTGGTCCTCAATGATACCCGTGTCTTTCCCGCACGGCTTAATGCACGCCGGGAAGGCGCTGCGGGGACGATCGAAGTTCTGCTGCTGAAGCAAAAGGAGGAGTGCGTCTGGGAAGTACTTCTCCGGCCGGGGAGAAAGGCGCGCCCCGGTACCAGGCTGATCTTCGCGCCGGGTCTAGAGGCTGAGGTGCTCCAGCCACCAGTTGGGGAAGAAATGACACGACTGATTCGGTTTGCCGTCAGCGGAGATTTCTGGGAGCACATCGAGCGAATTGGGAAAATGCCGTTGCCGCCCTACATCGAGCGCGATGCCTCGGACGACAGCCCCGAAGACCGCGTCCGTTACCAGACTGTCTATGCCCGAAGCCGGGGTTCGGTCGCGGCGCCGACTGCGGGGCTTCATTTCACCCCGGAGCTTCTTGCCGAGCTGCGTCATGTTCAGCTCACACTGCACGTGGGTTACGGAACATTTCAGCCGGTACGAACCGAGGTCGTAGAAGAGCACCGAATGCATCACGAGGAATACGAAATTCGGGAAGAGGCTGCCTCGAAAATCCAGGAACAGCTGGAAAGAGGGCGACGCATCGTGGCGGTCGGAACGACGTCGACCAGGGTTCTCGAGCACATTTATGCCAAACATAAAGAAATCCGCGCAGAAAGGGGTTCTACAGGAATTTTCATTTACCCGGGATTCGTTTTTCGAGTGACCGGGGCATTGATCACGAATTTTCATCTGCCGAAATCGACACTACTCCTGCTCGTCTCCGCTTTTGCCGGAACTGAATTGATCAAGTGGTGTTACCAAGAAGCGATCCGGGAGAAATACCGGTTTT
>DAOTAI010000539.1:0-3118 GCA_035593865.1 Acidobacteriota bacterium | reverse complement strand
GGTTTGAGCTTGTACCGCAATGCAAGCGCAAAGGAAAACCAAGGCGTAGATTGCCCAGAGTCGTATTCTCATCGTTGTTCATCCTCCGTGATTGCAACGCGCGCCTTGCGGCGCTTTACCGTCGAGGCATCCGCCCGCAGCCAGGTTTGGAACCGGACTCATTCCCGGGGAGTGAACTGGAAAGCAGCAAGTACGAGGAACCTAAGGAATAAAGTCAAAAACCAGACTCTGTCGGGACTCTTCGAATACCTCCTAACCCAACATCGAGGCATCTTTTACCTGCTCGATCAGAATCGGGTCAGTAAGAGGAGTCACAATCGCGGACGCGAACTGGTGAGAGCCGGCGATTCACGTTCTAGACCTCAGCGCCGCGAGGCGGCCGGCGCTGAGATGCTGGCAAATCAATGATTGACTGAGCTAATTCACTCCAGTTACCCGTAAGCCAGTTGGGGCTGTAAGAGTTGGGGTGGAAGACCCGGCTTTCAGGGTATTCACCACATTCAAGATATAAAAGAGGTCCCCGCGCCATACGGACGGTACGTCCAAATAGCGCTCGAGTTCGTTACGGCTCTCCTGGAACAAAAGTGCCTTAGCGTTAAACAGCGACCAATAGTCGTAGTAAAGGGAAGTCGATCCCTCCTCCAGCTGAGATGCCTCACGGGGGCCTAAACGGTCAACCTCGTCCATACCCGCGACGAACCAATAGGGAACGGCATAACTCCCGTACTGTTCGGCCAAGTCACGTATCTGGGATAGCTGAGCGGGGGTGAGTCGTGAGCGCAGTTCCTCGGCCACCTCCGGAACGAGGTAGAGGAATCCCCCGGCCTCGGTTTGACGCAATTCTTCAGGTTTGGTGGTAGTGAGGATCTTGATCAGTTCCGCGTACGCATTTTCGCGCCAGCCCTTGACCGAGTCGGAAAGAGGCACACCCGCGAGCGCTTGCAGGCGCAAAAACCCCTCATATCCTGCCAGATACATGTTCAGGAGATGCGGTCTTCGCGTCAACGGAGTGCCGCCGTTCACAACCGACTTCGGATACTCTGCGACTTTGCGGCTGACCTGGCTCAGGATTGATGCTGCCCCTCCAAACTCCCGAGCGTAGAGGTAACAGGCATAGAAATTGAATGGATTAAAGGAAAATCCGGCCCACCTGTCATGAACCCCTGGTTTAAGTCTCTGTCCGGAGGCGTTTTTGATAATACCGCTGGAATAGTACAGGAAGGACTCTTCAGGAATGTCGACGATTTCCCTTCTGGCCCCCTGCCATCCGCCGTGTGTATAGAGGTAGGGCGGCCTCTCGGTCCATTCAGCCTGGATGTATGCACGAGCAGACTGCTGTTTGGCGGGAGACAGATATGGCAACGCCTCGATTAAGGCGTAGATTGTCAACGCTGGATTGCTGAAATAGTCGTCCCAAGCGTTCGGGATATCGTGGCCCTGGTGGTGCCACAGTTTTTCGTGGGAATTATGGTACGCCGGTCTGAGAAGACCAGCTTCGACCATTTTGTCGATCTCGTTTTCCAGCCGCTTCTCCAGCGAAAGTACAGTGGGGAGATTCGCGGCATGACCTTGGACCAAAAACAAAAGCAATACTGCTGCTCTCAATATTCTCATTCAATGCCTTCCTCTACTGCTCACCGAAACACAGAACCGACCCCGAGCTGTGAAAACAGATCTTGTCGCGAATCGGGACCGGGGGATTTACGTTTCCATGAGTCGCACTGCTGTTAGGAGAATTCGCGTACTCGTCGCCATATCTGCGGCCGCTCCAGCCGGCGTCGAATTCCGGAAAGATGCCGCTCAGCCCGCTCCAGAAGCCGGTTTCGTGTCCCGAGGCGAGATCAACGTACTTGGACGACTGCGCGCCTTTATGGTTATAGAAGAGCTTGTCGCCGATGACCGAGATCGCACCGTTTTCGTCTGCTGAATCGAAATGAACGCCGGTCTCCCTGATCTTCGCTGTCCCCGTCAGCCAGCCAGATACTCTGCCGGATAGCCATTTCTCGTCGTACTTCCACACGTTAACGCTGTAGACCTGACCGTCCGGGCCGATTGCGGGCGGATACCTGTTGCCACTGCTATTTCCCACCCAGAGAATAGGGGCAAGAAAAGCTTCCTTTCCGGTAACCCGATCGACGACGAAGAAAGTCCTACGAATCGGATGAAGTGCAAGGTAATCCAGTATGCGCCTCGCATCGATCCATCCCTCGCTATCCACGGGCCCTATCGGATCATGTTCTTTGACGCCCGGCGGAAACTCCACTTCAAGTGCATCCAACTCCGCCAGGGTTCCGCGGAAATGGTTCTGAGATCCGGGGAAGAAGACGTAGTTGCCCGCCACGACCGGCCAGAAAGAGTAGAAGCCGTCGCCTGGAAACCTGTCGCCGGAGATTGCCTTTGACCTCCAGACAAGGTTTCCGGTGGCGGCGTCAAGCGCGTAGCCATACCCGTCTTTCGAGGCGAAATAAATGATCGAGTTGTCTGAACTTGCGGCAGCCGAGAAGCTCACTCTCTCGCCGGCCTTAAATGACCATTTCAGGCTCCCATTGTCGGCATTGAAGGCGTAGAAATAACCGTCCCGGTTTCCGGCATAGACAGTGCCATTGATTACCAGCGGGTTCGTGTCGAATCCTGCACCCGCTTGAAGCGTTTGCCACTTCCTGGTTCCCGTGGCGATGTTGACCGCGTGAATCGTTTTATCGAAACACCCAAAGTACGCCACACCGCCGACTACCGTGGGAGCGTTGCCCACCGGCATCTCGGTGGAGTAGACCCAGGTGTCCTTTCCGTCAACCGCTCGCAGGGCATGCAACCCGTTGGAGCTTGCCACCAGTATCAAATCATCCTGCGAGGTGGCGCCAGCCACGGTCACAAGCGAAGTTCTGGAGGGAATGTAGCCTTTCCCCTCGATGTTGAAGTTTCGGAACCACAGAGGTTTTGTCGGTTGTCGCAGATTTCCCTCATCGGCACGGGAAGTCCTTTGTGGATCGTGTCCCGGCATCGGCCATTGAAGCACGCCCTGGGCTTGTCCCACCGGAACGAAGAGCATTGCAAAAACAGCTAAAAGGATTGTCACTCTTATCGTCATAACTTCTTAATTCTTGTTGTCGTGTGTGAG
>DAOTAI010000042.1:0-18709 GCA_035593865.1 Acidobacteriota bacterium | reverse complement strand
GAAAAATGGTCAATTTGCCCGCCGAGCGTTCGGGTTGTGAGAAATCCGGGCTAGGCGAATTGAGCTTGCGTAAGGCGCCAGCGGTGCGCTTTGGATTCTCTATGAAAATCACTTCTCTCGAGCCTTTCATCCTTCACGTCCCGGTGACCGGAAACCGGATTGAAGACAGCACTCATCAGGTTTCCTGTTGGGGTGCTCCGGGCGTCATCATTCACACGGATGAGGGACTTTCAGGCTTCGGTTACACCGGAACCCATGCTCATCTGCCGAGCGACCGCCTGATCACCTCCTGCATATCCGACTGCTATGGACCATTGCTGCTGGGCCGTGACCCCGAAGAGGTTCAGGCCCTCTGGGATTGCCTTTTCCACTTCCCCCCCCTTCTCTGGGTTGGCCGTAAGGGGATCACGCAATTAGCCCTGAGTGCCGTGGACACAGCGTTGTGGGATCTGAAGGCGAAGAAAGCCGGAGTGCCGCTTTGGAAGCTATTAGGAGGCGAGAACTCGACCGTCCTTGAGGCGTACAACACGGATGGCGGCTGGCTCAACTGGGACCAGAGCAAACTGGTTGCCGACTGCCGACGGCTGGTCTTGGACGAAGGCTTCCGGGGTGTGAAGATCAAGATCGGGCGCCCCGATTACCGTGAAGATCTACGACGCATCGAAGCGGTGCGCGCGGCCATCGGACCGGAGTGCAGACTTATGGTCGATGCCAATGGGCGCTTCGATCTTCCCACCGCGTTGCGCATAGGCGCCAAGCTGAAGGATTACGACGTTTTCTGGTTTGAAGAGCCGCTATGGTATCAAGACGTGAAGGGACACGCCGAGCTGGCTCGCAAGATCGAGACGCCGGTGGCTCTCGGCGAACAGCTTTATGGACTGGATGACTTTGAGACTTTCATCAGCGCCAACGCCGTCCACTTCGTTCAGGCCGATGCAGTTCGACTGGCGGGCGTAACGGAGTGGTGGAGAGTGGCGGATTTGGCCCTGGCCCATCGACTCCCTGTGGCGCCTCACATAGGCGATATGATGCAGATCCACCTCCATCTTGCCGTAGCTCATCCCGCCTGTCGACTTATGGAATATATCCCCTGGCTGCGTCGATGCTTCCGCGATCCGGTAACCGTCAAAGATGGCCGCTTCGTGCTTCCCGACACGCCTGGGGCAGGGACCACCCTGCGTCCCGACGCTCTCGACCAGTTCAACGTTCTTTAGCTGCAGCTGCGCCGGTCGGATCGAGGCATTACCCCGTTTTGCCCTCGCCGCAGGTCTTTCTTTCTTGTATTCTATGCACCAGAGGAACAGCTGTGAAACAGTTTCCAGACTCTTGGCTTTGCTTCACACTGGGGATACTGTTGACGATCCTGGCTGGCTGTCGAACTTCGGCGCCCGGCGAGGTTGAGATTATCCGTGATCAGTGGGGAATTGCACATGTCTATGCCGATTCGGAGCCGGCGGCTTTTTTTGGCGCCGGGTTCGCGACAGCGGAGGACAGGCTCTTTCAGATTATGCTGAAACGCCGCCAGGCCCAAGGTCGACTGGCTGAGATCATGGGGTCGGGGCCAGATGGTCGATTCCTCGAATCGGACCGTCTGCATCGCACCTTGGGCGTACAACAGGCGGCTATTCGTGAGTTAGGCCTTGTACCGGCCCGGGAGCGGGAACTTCTGGAAGCGTATGCACGGGGCATTAGCGAGTATCTGAAACAGAACGCGGAAAGGCTCTCGCCCCTGTTTCACAAGTACGGAGGCGTCCCTGAACTTTGGAAGGCCGAGGACTGCCTAGCCATCTGGATCGCTTTCGGCATCCCTTTCAGCCCTGCCTGGAAAAGCGAGGTCCTTGCGAAAAGAGCATTCGAGAAAGACCCGGCAGCGTTAATGACATCTCGTCCGCTCGACGACGAGGCTGCGATTGTCAGTGAAGAGGAGTTTCAGAGGTCGAATTCGGAAGTCTACCGCAAACTAAAGGAGATCGCCCAACAACAGGGGCCGAAGGAAGCTAGCCTTTTCTATCCCGCGGCGTCGCCTCCCAAGGCGAGCCACAGCTGGGTGGTGGCGGGAAGACGATCGACAACGGGCAAGCCCCTGCTGGGCGGCAAACCCCAGCTGACGGTGGAAAATCCCAACGCAGTCTACGAGATTCACATAATGGGGGGCGAATACAACGTCCGGGGGATAATTGTTCCTGGATGTCCTGCTTTCCTTGAAGGCTTTACTGACGCCATTGCCTGGGCTCCGAGCGCTTTGAACAGCGACAGCGCAGACCTGTTCGAAGAGCGCGTCGATCCGGCCCGTCCCGGTCAATACCTATGGAAAGACTCCTGGCGAGAGTTTCAAACCCGAACGGAAGTGATTCGGATCAAAGGGCAAGAGTCGGAAATACTGGAAGTGCGGGAGACCATTCACGGTCCGGTGGTGAACCACTTGATCGATGGAGAACGGGACGACGAGGTCTACACACTTAAATCCACGGCCCTCTCGGCTGAGTCTTCCTCTGTGGCGGCTTTCCTGCAGATCATGAGAGCCAGAAACTGGGAATCTTTTCGACGCGCAGCGGCTCGGTATCACGCACCGGCGATCCATGTTGCCTATGCCGATCGCGACGGGAACATTGGATATCAGAGCATGGTGAGCATACCCGCCCGGCGATCTCGCCGGGTTTTGCCGCGCCAGGGCTGGACCGGAGACGACGAATGGGAAATGCTTCCATTTGAGTATCTGCCGTCCATGCTGAACCCGAAGTCGGGAGTAGTAAGCACGGCCAACGACCTGCCCGTCGGATCGTGGCATCCTTTCGTTACCTGCGACGGCTACGGCGGCGGTCCGCGGAGCTGGCGGCTGAAGGAGCTTTTAGCGGGTGATCGCAAATTCTCTGCCAGGGATTTTCTCACCGACATTCACCGCGACGTGGTTAATCCGCCGGCTCGTGATTTTGTCAGACTGGTTCTTGCCGTAATCGATGCAGAAAAGCCTTCGGACCAAACCATCAAGCAGGCCGCAGAGCTGTACCGAAAATGGGACGGCCGCCTGCTGACTGATTCTCAGGGTTTTGCCCTGATCAACAGTCTGGTTGATCGCTTCCAGGAAATGGCCAAAGGCGACTGGATCCTCAGTTACGGCGGCGGATGGTCCGGTCTGACTTCTTTTTTGCGCAAAGCGGTCAGAGAGTACGAAACCACCGGACAGCCGCCGACAGACCTGAAAATGCGGGAATGGCTGCTCCAAACCACCCGGGAAGCTTACGCGGCCATGGAACGGGATGAAGGTAAAGACTCGTGGACAACAGAGGGATTGCTTCTAAGGATGCCATACCAAGCCAACGGAGAATTTTTCGGTTCTCTTGCCCCTGAGTACGACCAGATTTCGCCTCCGCTCAAGGCCTTTCATGTCCATACGATTTGGTCGCAGCGCGGTGAAATGTACGTTCAGATTGTCGATTTCTCCGATCTCGACTCCAGCCTCGCTATGCTGCCCCCGGGCAATTCCGAGCGTCCCGACAGCCCGCATTTCAACGACCAAACGGAACTCTGGAAAGGAGGGAACCTTCGCGCTGCGCCAATAAGCCGCGAGGCGGTCAAAAGGCTATCACGATCTGTTACCAGGCTGACGTATCGCAACGACCATGAGAGATAACCCCCCATCAAGGAGTCAGTAAGGGGGATGGGCGGCCGGAAGCGGTGGGACATGTCAACCCCCCGGCAGTTGGTCCTATAGCAACAATCGTCCGATGGGCAACTACCCGACTAAAGCTGGTACTACGAACTTGTCAGATGCCACTCCAGCTCCAGAGTCCGGCAATGCCAGGCGGAGGGTGCTGACACCATCGAGCTACTTTGAAAGTCCGCTTTTGTCGGACTCTGGAGGTTCCGACCACAATGAGTCTTCTGGTAACACTGTCGATAGGTCTCCCAGGCGCCTAGACTTCCCGCATCCTGAGGGCGTGAGCCGGGTTGTGTTTGAGCATTAGTTCCACGGTCTCCGGCGTCACGCCAGCATCGCGCAACGCCGGGCCGAACACGCGCAGCAGGTAATCGAAGCCGGGTAGTCCGTCGTAGCTCTTCCAGTAAGTCGACTTGGACAAATCCATGCCGAGAAGTAGCCGGTGCTCGAAACCGGCGGATAAGAGCAACTCAATCCGCCGGATGATCCGAGTGTCCAAACCATACTGAGGCTTGCCCATCCCATCGATGATTAGATAGGTGCCAGACGCTGCCAAATCAAGCAGATAACCATCGTCGCGATGCTGGAGCACGTGCGCTAACGCAACCGCTTCTGGCGATACCTGGTACTCATCCATCATGCGGAGCAGGAATGGGGCACCGCTTCCCTTCTCTGTATGGACCGAAATCGGAGCTCCGGTTTCGAGGTGTGCAATAAAAGCAGCCCGCACGAACTGTTCAGTGCCTCCCAACGATTCGTCGACCGCTGCCTTGATCACGCCGGCCCGAACTGTGGTGCGCCGAACCGTCCCAAGAAAATTCGCGGCGTCCATCCCCTCGGTGATTTCGGAGCTAGCAAGGGCGGCCAGAGCCTCTGGATCCAGCCGCTCGAGGGGGCTTCCCCGATCAAGCGCCCAAGGGGCAAAACCGGTCGCCGCCACGATGTGTACTCCCGTCTTTCGTGACAAACGGGCTAACACCTCCGGGGCCCGACCCGGCCCAACCGGTGTCATATCGACAATCGTACCGCCTCCGGCCACGCGAAACAGTGCCAACTCCTGCTCGGCTTTATCGAATGAGGAAAGGAGAAAGCTCGGATCGCGATCCACCAGGGGACCGCCCGACCGAAAGACGTGGGTATGCGCGTCAACTACGCCGAGTTCTCCAGGCGGAACAGGACCAAGTACCGTCTGTACGTGCTCGAGTTCCGGACGATCGGCTCGCCGGACAGAGGGCTTAGGATTTGACATGCCTGGACGCCTGATTCACCGCTTCTCTGACGCAATCAAGCACGAAGTCGACAGCCTGACTGTCGATATCCTTGTAAGTCACCAGCCGGGACATCCGGTTCTTGAAACGCCCGATTTTGATACCGGAGGCCGCCAGGAAGCTTTCTACTGCCCCCGGATCGAGTGCAGGGTCGTCTATATGCATCTGGATAATGTTGGTCACAACGCGGTCCAGGTTAACCCTGATCCCCGGAATGGCATTCAGGCCCTTCGCCAATCGACGCGCCGTAGCGTGATCCTGGGGAATCCTGTCCATCATGGTTCGCATAGCGGTCAGGCAGGCCGCAGCCAACACCCCGCCCTGCTTCCAGTTTCCCCCGAGCAGCCATCGGCAATGCCGTGCCCGTGCGATTACGTCCTCCGGTCCCGCGACAGCGGCGCCGGCGGGGGCAGCGAGAGCCTTGGTGAAGGTGACCATAACAGTATCCGCCCGCTTAGCCAAGGATGCCGGACTCACCTCCAAGGCGGCAGCCGCGTTAAACAGTCTTGCCCCGTCCAGGTGAACCTGCAGCCCGACCGATTTGGCCAAACTGTACAGGTCGGTCATATGGTCCAGGGGCAGCAGTGTACCGCCCAGTCGGTTAACTGAATTCTCAAGCGACAACAGGACAGGCCTTGACCCACGATCAGGCGCTTCCCGGGTCAAAGCATCGCCATACAGAAAAGTCAGCCCGTCATCGACACGGTCTTCCAGCAGGACGAAGTGACATCCGACGATTCTCTCGACCGCTTCCCCTTCGTGGTCAAAAACGTGGAAATGCGGACCAACCAGGATGCTCTCCCCGCGGTTAACCTGGGCGAGAAGAGCAACCAGGTTCCCCATGGTGCCGCTTTGAACGAAAAGAGCCGCCGGTTTGCCCAGCAACAACGCGATTTCTTCCTCCAGCCGCCTGATACTGGGGTCCTCTCCGAAATCGTCGTTCCCGATCTCAGCCTCTATAATCGCTTGAAGAATGGCCGGAGTGGGCAAACTGCTGGCATCGCTTCTGAGATCGATTATCAACGGTTTCCCCCTTCATCTCGATCCGACGACTGTCCCAAGGCGTGTGCGATGATGTCGGCGTTCGGCACGTACGCCAGTTTCCCGCCCTCCACATAGAGTATTTGACCAGTGATATACCCGGCACCGGCAGAAGCAAGAAAAAGCACCGCCCCGGCGATGTCGTCATTTGTTGCCAGACGCCGAAGGGGGGCGGTGGCCATCCAGCGGCGTCGGTAGTCCGGATCTTGAAAAAACTGCTCGTTCCAGGGTCCCTCGACAGCGCCTGGCCCAACGGCATTGACGGTAATCTGGTACGGGGCAAGTTCCACGGCGGCGGCTTTTGTCAGCAGATTCAGGCCCGCTTTGGCAGCCGAATAAGCGGCAAGATGCATTTGAGCCGCATACGCACCAATCGATGTTAAGAAGACGATTCGCCCCCCTTCCCCGCGTTCAATCATGGCGCGCGCAGCCGCCTGCAGGCAGAAAAAAGGGCCTTTCAAATTCACTCCTTGGATCCGATCCCAGTAGGCTTCGTCGATTTCCAACAAAGACTTTCTTTCACTGAAGCCGGCACTGCTGACAAAGACATCCAGGCGCCCGCAGAGTTCGACGCACCTGTGAACGAGGTCTCGAGCACTTTCGGGCCTGGTGATATCAGCAACAAGGGGAGTCACCGGCAAGCCGATCTCCCGGAGTCGGCAGGCGGCCTCATGAACACGGCCGTCAATGATGTCGTTCATGACAACCAAGGCCCCGGCTTCGGCAAACCTCCGGGCGAGCCCCTCGCCTATGCCCCGCCCAGCTCCAGTAATAAGAACGACTCGGCCTTTGAACGCCTGCGTCTCTATCCAGGGAAGCTTCATATCCATATCTTAGTTCCCGTCCGCCCCGGCCAAAAACGGCGAGAAAAACCCGCTTTCATGGAAAACGTTCCAAACCATTGTATTCTGTCAACTCTGATCCAGCGGGGTCAAGCAGAAATCTTGAGAGACCGCGGGTAGCGGGGTAGCAACGATCGAGGCCTAAGCATCGGGGGCAGAGATATGACCTTGACCCGGCTTGGCGTCCTGTGGCATATGGGAACCTGTTCCATCGCCTCCTGGGTGCTGAACATTGACCGGAGGCGCATGATTTGAAGGCACAGGGAGGACATGGAGAGCATGAGAACGAAATTTACTTGGAGAGTGCGGAACAGGTGGGTGACCCTCTGGTCGATTCTGCTCCTGGCGCTGGGATGGCAAGGGCTCAGGTTTTCAGAAAGTGTCAGGGCGAATGCCGACGTCCCTTCCCAGGCGAGCCAGGCTGACAGCGAACGTGACAGGTTTGGCGGCACCCGGGCAGTTGCGGCAAAAGGCACCGGATTTTTCCGGGTTGAACAGATCGACGGCAGGTGGTGGTTCATCACGCCCGAAGGCAACGGGTTCATTTCAATGGGGATGAATCATTTCGACCTTGCCGCGCTTAAGCATAAGGATAATATCCATATATTCCGAAACCGTTACGGCGGGAGCAACGACCGGTATATCGTCGAGGGAGTCGCCAAGCCCCTGCGCGAATGGGGATTTAACACCATAGGCTGGACCCAGGAATCGGTGTCCGGGCGATGGCTTGATCCAAAAACGCTGCTTCAACACTCTCACGAATGGTCGCCCCAACAGTTGCAACTGACTGGCCTTCCATTCATCTACAATCTTCACTTCGCGGACATCGAGCGCTTTAACATGAATCCTTTTTACCCGGACGTCTTCGACGAAGATTTCGAGAACTGGGCCGACTACGTGGCCCGCTCGGTCTGTGTGGACCTTGCATCGGAGCCTTTCCTGCTGGGTTACGCCGATGTCACCTTGCCCGCCTTCCTGAGGAAGGCACCCGGTTCCTGGGCGGAGAATCTGAATCTCGAGGATCCCCAGGACAGGAAGAAGCTGGAAAGGATTGTACGGCGATATTTCGAAGTGACTACCCAGGCCATTCGCCGATACGATCCAAACCATATGATATTCGGTCCTCGTTTTGAGAATCCGCCAAACACTCCCGATTGGACTATTGAGATTGCGGGCGAGTATTTCGACGTTATTCTCTGTAACCTGTTTGTCACGCCGGAGGATATTGAAACGAAGCTCAGTGAATGGCACAAACGGTCAACACGGCCGATTTTGCTTTCGGACATGGCCTTTCTGGCGCCAACGGAGCTGTTGAAGGTCTCGCCAGGATCAGCTGCCTATGTCCCCGATCAGAAGGCTCGAGGAGAGGCCTACCAGGCATTCGCGTCGAAGGCGCTGAGTCACCCCTTCATTCTTGGCTGGCACTGGTGCGCCTACTTGGAGAATCGGGCCCGCAAATCCGGAGTCAGGAACTATATGGACGAACCATACTGGGATTGCGTGAAGAGGATGCAGGATTTCAACCTGAACCACCTGTATGAGTCGGCGCTCGGGGCGACATCCAGGCAGAGGTGACGAAGCATTCCCCCGGCATTTTCCGGTGTGCGTTTCAGTAAACCGTCAGAGCATCGATCTGCAGGAGGCAGGCCTTCTGATCGGCAGCCTCTACAATCAAGTCGACGGTTCGACCGGCCGAGACTCCCTTTAGAGGGACCACGCATCGGCGAGGCGTGCCCGGGATAAGTTCGAACGTATCGCTAACTTCATTTTCGGCCTGCCTGAGGCAGATTCTGACGAAGATGTCGCGATCGACGGGGACAGTCAAATCCGCGGTAAAGAAACGGTTGGCCGGGGTGGGGGTAAAGAGAGCCGGGATGGTGATCTTTCCGCCGTCCTCCAGCTCACACAAAGCCGCTCCTCGGCCGTGCGTGACTCCAAAGCTTGGCGCCGCTCCTTGTTCGACGCTGAGTCTGCGCACCCACATCGACTCCATTCTCGCTTTTTCGAGTCGTACCCGGGCGTAGGACTTTCGATCCTCGAAGCTTTCCAGGGGAGGGATTGGGGAGGCCAGAACGACCCGATCCATATCCGGGGGCGGGAAAGAGAGCTCGGGAAAATCGAGGCGGGCTCTGCGGACCAACTCATTCAAGTCATTCTCCAGGAAATAGATTCGGTAGACAAAAACCCGTTTCTGGCTCGGCGGTGTGGGGCAAGTGTGTGAACTGTGCAGGCAGTTCATAAGTCCGTAAGCCACACTGTCGGCGTTTTCGCTTACACAGGCCACCAACCATTTACCGTTTATGGAGACAGCACCTATTAGGGAACTGGCGGCTAAATCCGGGGATCGACCGAAGGCCTTATGCATCTTCTCCGGATCTCGAAAATGATAATTCTGGCAGAACAGTTTGTTCGACAGGTGTGCGTCACGGCCAGACCGCCGTGTGTCGGAAACCCAGGTGAAGCCTCCCTGTCTGGTCCACAAAAAAGCCCTTTTGGCCTGGTCGAAATTCCACGTTTGAAAATCCCGCGCGCGTCCAATTTGCAGACAAGGGGACCCACCGATGACGGTGCCCCGGCCGCGGTTGTCGATTTCATGCTCGATCACAAGGACGTCTTTGCGAGGTGTGATCCGCACCGAGATGTCGCACTCCTCAGGTGCCATCGCCAGCTTGTAACGGATGATTCCGCTGTGTTCATCTTGTTGGAAGTCTCGTATAAACTCAGCTTTCGCAAATCCCCCGTGGCGTTGTCCATCGGCCGAAATCCAGGAC
Source organism: Acidobacteriota bacterium (assembly GCA_035593865.1). Taxonomy (GTDB): domain Bacteria; phylum Acidobacteriota; class UBA6911; order RPQK01; family RPQK01; genus RPQK01. The sequence continues at coordinate 9,129 of DAOTAI010000042.1, read as the reverse complement.
CAATACTCTTCTGGCCACAGCCAGAAGACGTTCTCCCCCGGTCCTGTGATTTCTATCAGGGCGCCGGTGTAAAAATCCCAGATAGGCTCCAGGCGGCGGATCTGAAGCCTCTTCTGGACCTCGGCCTTAATTGCTGTTTGCGGCTCGCAGCCGCTATTGAGCATCGCGGCTGCGGCCAGAATCATCGCGAACGTCGTTATTCCCGGGATGCGATACATTTTTCTCAAAACAGGAACGGCGCCAATTCCTTCTCCAAGGTCGGCAATTCCCAACCTTCCCGCTGCTTCAGGTGCCTGCGATAACGGTTGTTCAGAGTCAACTGGGGATCGATGACGTTCAGCGGGACTAAGTTCTCCAGAAGCGGCCCTTGGGCCTTCACTTCCTCCAGCCCAAGCTTGTACTTGGCAATCGCTTTCGCGGCCAGTTCCCTCTTAATTTCCCTCGGAGTTGGGCCAAGTGCACCCGCGTAGTACAGCCTCGCCTGGAAGAAATGACGCCATTGTTTCGCAGTTGAATAGGCCAGCTTTGCACTATTGATCAGCAGCTCCATTTCTTCCCGCGCCGAAGCCTGAACGCGCGGCGCCAGGTTTTCAAGTTGTTCCAGACCTCGCCTGGCCGATTCCTCGAGTTCCGTCAGGAAATCGATGGGGTGTTTTCCGTCGCCGGTAATTTTGTCCTGGAACTTGTCATCCCAGGGGTGGTCTTTCAAGTACGCGACGTATTTCGGGAGCGGCACGATCTCCCTGGCAAGCCATGGAGCCGGATCGAGGCCGGAGCCGATGGTTCCCGGGTGCCCATTTTTCTTGCCAAAAAAATCGGCAAAATAGTACGGGAACTCCCAGGTAAACCCTTCTTCATGAGAGCCAATGAGCCTGCTCATATTAAAGGGCACCTTCCCATAGTCGCGAACTGCGGTGAGCACATCGGCGCCCAAGTCGCCAAAGATGCTGTCGTAGTACTCTTGGCAAACCTTCTCGCACGATCCCTTGCGGCGTCCGGTGGCGTTTGCGAAAAGCAATTCGTTGGTGTACTGAACCTTTTTGTTCTTGAACTGAAATCCGAACTCCGCGTTGTAGACGCCAATGATGCCCTTGACCCCCAGGGCTAGGGTCTCTTCAGCGATCTTGTCGAAAGCCTCCGGGATGGTCAGAACCATCGGACCTGCGTTCTCGTTACCGATGATCTCCTTCATGAGCCAGATGTCGTGGCCTGCATCTATCCACGGTTTTACGATCGGATCGGGCCCCCCGTCCGTCAGATCGAACACCGAATACTTGGTGACATAAGTAACGCCCTTGGGCAAAACATCGACCCACTCCTCGTTGATCCCGGCAATCCAGCTCCTGACAAGCGGCTTTCGGCCGACAGCTTTAACCGCCGAATCAAACACTGTTACGAAATCCGCGAGCGTCCTTCTTTTTTCGGGACTGTCCTGATATCGCCCCGCTGCCGAGTCAGCCTCATCTCGCCTTTCGCCAATGCAGTCGACACACCGGCAGCGGGCGCGCTCGCCCGGTGTGACGAGGATTCCGGCAGCAGCGGGAAACATCTCGAGGTACTCGGTAAAGCAGGAGAGCAGAAACTCCTTGTACAGCGGTTTATTCCAGCAGACGTCGTAATACAACTTCTTGCGCAAGTCCCAGCAGGGGAGTTTGAAATCGACGAAGTTTCCTCTCCTCAGGTACTCCAGCCTGGTAATTTCAGGATGCGCGTCGACAAATGGGACGGGGGCGAGGAAATTGTAGTGATGGGTGTAAATGTCCACTCCCCTTTTCTTTCCATGCTCCGTGACCTTTCGGACGATATCCTGGTTACGCCTGACAAAATCGTTGTCGAAACACTTCGCTTCTGGAAACTTCTTAAAGTCGAGGACGTAGTGATAACCCCAGCCGAAGCGAATCCTGTCAGCCCCGATCGGAACAGAGCTTCCGCCATACGGACCCAGCTGAATAACGGCCAGGTTCATACCTTGATCGGCGAACCAGTCTATAGTCTGGATCCACAGCTGTGCCAGGTCTGGATGTGTGGGCAGTTCTGGCTGCCACGGCCCGAGCGAATATTCAAAGAAACTCGGGAGAAAGTACCAGATGCCGGAGTGTTGGAACCCGGAACCCGAGCTGGACAAGCCCGAGGAACAGCCCGAGAGTACCGAACTCGCTCCCAGCGCGCCAGCCGTCAGAATTCCGCCACCTTTCTTCAAGAATTCTCTGCGTGTTTCCATGTCAACCTGCTCTCTTTCTGAAATAAAAGCCGGGGACCCGCGTCTCAGATCGCACTTTTCGGGTTGAATTCCTTCAACTCGACCACTGATTCAGCGATCTGGCCGAGGTATTTGCCGCCGGCTATAACATCCAACGTAATTGCCACGCGAGTCAGCGAAGCCGGATACTCAGCAGGCACAGACAGAACAAAAGGAGTCGTAGTCGTTCCTTTTGCGGGAACTTCAACATCCAGAACGGCAGGTGTCGTGGACCAGCCAGGAGGAAGGACGGGGGCCGCCTCCACTTTCATAGGCCTGCTTCCGTGATTCCGGATTCGCATCTGCATTGACCTCGACTGTCCGGGGAGAATCGAGGCCTGGTAAGGATAGATGTGCACCCAGGAGGGATCCAGGCCGAAATCGGTGTCCGGGTCGGCAATGAGCGACTGAAAATGCTGTTGCTGTTTCATGAACCGTTTTTCGAGCAGCTTTAGATCCTCCGGGGCAAGAAAGAAGGGGGCGCCGTGTCCGGGGGCGATCAGCTGCGGTTCAAATTCCATGATGTTCCGAAGAGAATGCAGGTGGCTGTCGCTCTGCACATCGTTGCGATATATCAGGTTGTGCCTGAATGCTTCCTGGGGATCATTTGGATTCCTGGCAAAAAAGGCATCTCCCGTGAAGGCTACGCGAGTCCCGTCGATGGTCGCGAACATGGCCATCTGAAAGTCGGTGTGGCCCGGAGAGTGAACCACGGTGAACTCAAACTCCTCCCACTTGAATTGCTCCTTGTGCCTGAAAGAGAGATCCACTTTGACAGGCTCGGCGAGCACGCATCCGACGTTGCGCCCACGAGGGTTTTCGAGGATCTCGACCATATTCTCGTAACACCAGATCTTGGTTCCGTACCGCCGGGCCAGATACGGAAAGCCGTTGATGTGATCGTCATGGATGTGACTCGGCATTGCCACCTCGATCGACTTCAGGCCGTGGCGCGCCTTTAAAGCGGTTATACTGTGTTCCACGAAGCGGATCCGGTCAAAGGTGCCCGACGCTTCCCTGAAGGTCCTGAAGAACACCGACCCCGCCGACCCGTAGTCCACGAAAAGAGCTTTCCCACTGTCGCTTATGACCACATAGAAAGCGGAAGTTGCCTGCGGATGGGCAATGAGATGAGGACTGACCGGCTGCGGCAGCTGTCGGGCCGTGACCTGCAAGTTCGGCCAAAACTCCACCCAGTCGGCCAACTTGTCGGACAGATCTTGAAGTCCCCTGGCTGGATCTTCCATGGGATCGCCATGCGACGGACAGACAAGCTGCGGGTTTTGTTGCATCAGGGCGTCCAAAGAATGAACCAGGAAATCGGCCCCTTCATGTCCCCCGTAATAGTATTGAAGGTCGTACAGGTTCTGGATCTTGCCAGGCGAATGAATCACATCCCCGGTAAAAGCCACCTTTTTCCCATCGATCGTGGCAACCAGCGAAATTGACCCGGCGGTATGTCCCGGAGTAGGAAGGATCAAGAAACGACACGGCCCCCAGCTAAAAGTCTCGTAATCCTCAAGTACACCGGCAACCCTTACATTCCGAGTCAAGGTAAAGAAGTCGTTGCGAACGGCGTAAAGATGGTAAATCTGGCGATTTCGCCAGAAATTTTCGGCATCCTCGAACAGGTGCCGTTCACGAGCTGGAACGAAGATTTTGATGCCAGCCTTGAAAGCATCGAGGTCTCCCTGGGCCTGATCTCTGTGATGGTGCGTATGCAGCACTAAGTCCAACTTCGAGATGCCGAGCTGCGGTGCGATCCGCAGGGCGAACCCCGAACCGAAGTCCACCAGCAGGGCGCGCCGGCCGTCTCTCACCAGGTAGACATTACAGGTGTCTTCGATCAGGTAAAGATTCTCAGACAGTCGTTTCGGCGCGGGAAGAGCCGTTAACTGAGCCTGAAAAGCAGATTGCGCCGTAACAGGAGTGAGCGAGTCAGCTGCGACCACGCCCGCGCCGGCCACTTTCATGAAGCTTCGACGCGACAGAGCCAGCTGCTTTTCGTCCTTCGGCGGCATATCGTTTTTCATACGTTCCTCCTTGCCAGGCCCCCGGTGATAGTCGAGGGTCAAGAGGTCAGGCTCCCTGCAGTTGAGCGAATCGTACGGATGTCCGGCACTGTTCAGGAGTGAGGGGTCATATTGTTCAGACCTTCTCTTGCTTTTTACGCAAAGGAAAAAGACTGCCCGCAGACTTAAAAGACTCGTCCGCTGGCGGCGGGACATCCCTTTCGTCGGTTTCTAGGGATAAGACCAGCAGACCATTGGAGCGCTCCGCCTCCGTCATGCCGGGTGGAGCGGTTCCGTCATTCTTGCTAAATTTGACGATTTCCCTCCCGATCTTGGAAATCTGCAAGATATTCTCGTCGGGCGTACCATAGTCCATGTTGATACAGCATAAGCCTATGTCAGTAACATCGCCCGCTTGCGCGATCAGCCGGCGAGCATCGGCTGCCACCTCCTCGGCGCTCAGTTGAAGCATCCGCACTGGACTCAGCCTCAGGTTCAAGAACGCATGAGGGAACGCCTTCCGGCACAGCCCCGGGTCGGAGCCCCAGCCCACGTCCACGAACTCGGGTGAAAGGCGCGAGTAGAACTCTGCAAAAAGGTGCAGATTACTGCCGCAATGATGGATACCATAGGGCTGTAGATTGCGAGCCAGAAACATTTCCCACGGAAGAACGTGCTTCGTATAGGTTTCAGGGGAGATCATCTGCAAGGAGCAGTTGGCGTGCAGAAATATTGCCGGATCTCGATGAACAATCGACCGATTGACTGACACCGAGCAGGTGCCGCTTACCTTTCTAAGCAACTCAGCCACCTGCACCATAGTTTTTGCTATGACCCGGAACAGATGACGCACGAGACCCGGATCGTCGTAGAAGTCCGTGAACAGGTCATAACCGCGAAGGTGGATGGCAGTGTTCAGAATCCCGTCAGTATTCCAATCGCCCACCACATAGCCATAATCCCTCTCCAGCACCTCGATATCGGCCAGGAGTCGATTCACGGGCCAGGTGCGCCGAACGTCGGGCGCCTTCAGCCGCCGTACTTCATCCGCTGTAAGGTAACGGCAGATTGGAGCCGGGGCGGCACGTTCTTCGAACTGAATCTCCACCCCTAAGAGGGCGGGAATGATGAAACCGCCCGCCACATACTCTGACCCGATAACCGGCCGCCTCGAAATCGGCTTCTCTCCGAAGCCGAAGCGATCCCATAGGGCCTGTCTCATGACAAAATCGTTCTCCACCCGCGCGTCCCTATCCAGGTAAAAAGACTCGTCGAAGGAAATCGAATAGTTGCTAAACCACCAGTTGGGGTTGAAAATAAACTCTACAGGGACGCAATCTCTCATCAAATCTCCCAAAATTCCGGACCACCATGGGGCCTCTACCGCAAATTTTGGAACCTGTTCAGATCAGCTGGCTACCTGTGTCAAGCGCTTTAGCTCACCTGATGAGGGGGCTGTTTGCGCTTTAAAGACCGGCAACAGGTCGCAGGCGCGACAATTGAGAACCGATAGCCACAAGGGGGCAACCGGTTTTCTTTCTTTCGACATTAGTTCAGTGCTTCAGCCGCCCATATCCTCCAAGTCACGGTTTGGGCAGCATACTGGCCGCCTCTTTGAGAGCCTTATCAACCAATGGCCAGCGTTCCTGCATGGGCAAGGTCCTGAAAACATTCTGACTCCGTTGGACTGCAGCTCGCTGATCCGCCGACAGGCCAAGCTGGTCCGCGTTGCGGACAACGTAGCGCAACAACCGGACTCGGTGACGAAAATTCCAGTGGTCCGTGGGTTGCGCTTCTATGTTTGCCGCGATCGAGAGCAGGTCGCGTCGAAGTCCTGCCACGTACTTCATAAGCTCAACCTGGCGAACCTCCTCCCACTTGTCCGGCTCGAGATTGCGCCGTTCTTCGGCGGAAGGCATCAGGAAAAAGTCCCGGCCTCCAGGAAGCGCATACCAGTAGGCGGTGCTGGAGTAGTCGTTCGTCATCTCGTTTTCGGAGCCGTGTTCCAAAGTCACCGTAATCTCTTCTTGAAAAGGCACGGAATCCGCGAGATGGAACACGAACACAGCATTCGGTCCCCAGTAGTGACCGGTCCCAATTCCCGGAATCAAAACACCGGACGTGGGGTTCACATTCTGTTCCTTTTTGTTGGGGTCGGCGCCCGGAGCCAGAATGTAATCGTGAAATCCCCAGGCGTCGTTAAAATACTCCTCGGTCCCAGTCCCGTGGATCCTCGGGGGCCACACTTCCCCATCGACAAAGATCATGTGGTCACCCTCTCCCCACCAATTGAAGTAGCGATTAAAGACATTGAGTGTGGTGCCTACGAAGCGGCCTCGTCCTTGGAAATCCAGTATCCGGTAGTTGTACATACCCGAACGGTTCTCTAGATGCATGTTGACACTGGCTGTCTGTTCTCTTCTCCATTTCGCATGAAAGTACCCGACGTTTGAGGGGAGTGAAGGCAGCTTGTGATAAACGATTCGAAACCGAACACGCGCAGACGTATTCTCGCTTTCGTTCACCACGCGGATATAAGCCCGCTTGGCGAAAGGCATTGAAAAATAGCTGTAAAACCCATCGGCAGTCAGGCCCATAGGGAGTGACTTAAACGGAACAAAACTGAAACCGTTTCCGAAAAAATCGCCCAGAGGGCAATCTACTGAATCGGGAGCACCATCCCAGGAGATTTTGAGTAGCAGGTCTCGGAGAAGCTTTGGCTCGCGCGGTTGCAGGTCAATGTGAATGGCATCTACCGCCCCCGGGCCGGCAATGTCCGCGATAATGCCGCTTTGCCAACTGGCAACCGTGATCTCCCCTTCATGTATCAGCGGTGCATCGATCTTTTTGGGATCCGTCCCGGGGTTACGCCAAATGCTCATGGCCCGTTCCAGGGCCAAGCGATCTTTTTCCGGAAGGGGAAGCTTCAGGGAACGGATCCTTGTTTGCGGCGGGAACTGCTGATAGTAAACGTGATGGTAGGCCCCATACGGAGCCTCTTCGTTGCCGCCCGGCCTTGGGGTTATCTGGATTTTGATGGACTCCTGAAACGGAAGAGGGAAGTAAGAGTAATTGCCGCCGCCCATTGGTCCGACAAGCGGGCGCTCAAAAGGAGGCTTCCGGGCCGCAAAGAAATCCTCAGTCAGCATGTCAATGACGGGCTGGCTGTCTCCGTCGATATATACCCGTAACCGGCCTTCAGGCCTCGCGGTCCACATCCGTCGAATTACCCCCGGGCCTCTCAGGTCAGCTATCGTATAGACGCCGTCCTTCAGCCAATCAGGGTTGAAGCCATCGTTGTTTCCCCCGGTGCGATCATAGGAAGATTCCATCTTGAGCAGCGGTTCTTCGTCGATTCCGGCCAGCCGCTTGAGGTCGACAAGATCTTCGACGAAGTCGGAGAAGCCCAACTCGCTGGCAGCGAGGCGGGAATGAAACAACAGGCAAAGAGCCGTTAAAACAGCTGCTTTCCTCATCGTTGCCTTCCTTTCATGGTTCTCCCTGCTAGGGGCTGGAATGTCGTCGCAAAGATACGGCGGGTGTGTCGCACACTCGTTCGGCCTGGTTGTTGCGCTTTGTGATTTCCTCGATTTGCCCATCAGGGTCGAGCACCACCCTCAGCCTGGCCGTCTCGGAGCGCGCATTGAAGGGGAAAGAGATTCGCACCACCTGCGGATCCAGTTGCATCGGTGCTTCGACATTGGGAATGATTTCGCGCGCGATCTCGTGATCACCCTCGCAGAGCGACACCACGACATTACGTGCCGCGCTCGCCCCCACGTTATGAACCATGACTTCCACCCGATGATGCTCGGGAACGAAGCGGATATCTTCGGCAGAGATGGCAACATCAGGCGCCAGAACCGTACCTCCACTCTGGCCGATCTTCCTCATTTCTAGAACCTGCTGCTGCCGCGAGGGCAACTGAAACTCGACCTCCTGCCCTCTGTACTGAAGATGAACTCGCTTAGTGACAAGGACCTGATCGATCCTTCCGTTATCGTCGGAATCAGGCCCGATTCTGAGTTCATACTCAGAACCGATTTCCAGCAGCCAGGGTACGATAGCCGCCATCTTTTCCTGCCCGGAGAGGTTATAGAGCGCCACGCGCAGGCTGGAATCGTTGACCGCCAGCAAAACAGCCGCAAACTCGCGTCCGAGTCCCCGATACGTCACGACTGGTTCAGGACTGACCACTCCCATGCCGGTCATAAACCGCAGAGCATTTCCCATCCCAGGCCAGTACACTCGGTCCGTAGCGATGCATTCAGTGGTGACATGGGGCCAGCGCTTGATGGCCCATTCGGCTTCCTCCCGGGCCTGTTTGGCAGCCTCTTTGAGGCTCCACAAGTCGGCCTGCTCCGGAAACTCCTCCGAGAACTTGATTTTACGGATCCTCTCCCATTGCCTGGGCCATGTCGCCAAATGGCCCGCAATCCATTCCGGACTCCCCTCGGGAAGCTTCCTCAACTCAAGCGCGTTGATCTCGCCGTTTGGCCCGAGGACATTGCGGGGACAGTGCTGTTCGACATAAGCAGCCTCCAGTTCCATCGGGGCCAGATACTTCCGGTCACCCGTGGCGTCGAAGGCCAGAAGAAAGAGGTCCACGATGAAATCGTGGTATCCTCCGCCCCCCTCCCAGTCGTAATTGACAGTCCCAGGATCATGCGTCGCCTTGAACCAACTGGGTGAGCCGACACCGCCCAGTGTTCCGTCTTCCCAGACGATCTCCTGGGGAATAATTCCGCGCGGCTTGCCTCGGTCGGTGGACATCGCCGCCTCCAACCAGGCATCAGCCCAGCGAACAAAAAGCTTCTGCAGGGTGGGAAGTCCGTTGTACCAAAGGACGGCGCGAGCGGGTAGAGCCGGCCGGTAGTT
>DAOTAI010000538.1:0-3125 GCA_035593865.1 Acidobacteriota bacterium | reverse complement strand
GTCTTCAGCGTCGCGGAGAATTCCGATAATCCGATTGACCACAGGAGCGCAGCCCTGGACGCCTCGCGCAGTACGCACGCGCCCAGACATGACGCAGCCGAGAGAGTTTTCAGGTGAATTGCCGCCATGGACTCGCACGCCTCGATAGCCGGGAACATCCACGATGAGGGGCAGTTCTCGGCCGAATCGCTGCGAGTACGTGAGGAGCAGTCTGTACCGCCCACGAGGGATAGCTGTGCGCCCATAAACTTTCCTGTCCGGGTAGGTTTCCAGTTGCCTGTCTTCGTCCTCGCAGGTGTATCCCAAGAACTGGCTGCGGAAGTACAGCCGGCCCTGAGTCGATCCCTCGAAGTCAGGCGTCGGGGGGATGAAAATCTCGCGCTCAAGAAGGAAATCCATCACGTCGTCACTTCCTGGCTAATGGTCACGCTGCCGTAAAACAGCAGGGTGACCTCGCCTGACGGACTGACCGCCTCCACGTCATAGACGCCCGTCTTGAACGCAAATGCCGCCGTGTCGTCCGCGTCGATTGTTCTCGTAATCGTCTTGGCGGAGTTATCAACGGCCATGGTGATGACATTCAACGGAGCATCGGCCGCTTCCGTAGAGGCCAAAACCGTACCGCCTACGCGATTCTTGATTTTCATCCGCACGGTGTATCCGGCCAGATCGTGCGGGGTGTTCCACTGCACGAAACCGCCGGACGTGTAAAGCTTCCAATCCACAGCCGAAATACGGTTCAGTTCGATGGTGTTGGCGTCGATCACCGTCGCCGGGGTGTAGTCGTCGTCCAGTGGCGGGTTGTTCGCCGCGTTGATTTCCTTGGGTTGTCCGACGTTATAGACCGCCACGCGCCAGCCGTTGGGAAGCCCATGGCCGGTTACGGTCAGTCGCGGGCAACCAGTTGAAACATCGAACCCGGCGATGGCTTTACGGACGATTGGTTCCGTTTCCCATCGCAGGATGTCTTTGAAAGTCTTGCCCTGGAGAATGGTTAGGTTCTGTTTTTTTGCCATCACCACTCCCCGACATCGTGATAGTTTCCGAATTCGAATCGCTCGTTAATCGCTCCAATAGCTGGGCCGAATTCGGCTACAAATGCCTCCATGGCCGCGGATGACTTTTTGGCGTCATACAGATCAGTGTCATCGCTCCCAAAGACGCGGTACTTAACCCATTCGACCAAGCCGAGGTGAAACCTGGCATTGATCTCGAATTCGCTGCTAGTGCTCGAAATGTCATCTTTCGGCTCACGGGCAACGGTCATCAATAGCCGGTCATCAGACTTTGGCAGCGGGTAGAGACGCAAGGCATCGGTTTCGTAATCCGATACCAGGACGAAAGGCGTAGAACGATTCGTGTTGGTATCCCATCCAGGGAACCGCTCGTCCATCTCGCGGGATGTCGCCCACGACAACGGCTTAGTTACAGATTCCAGGCGAGCGCGCTTGATGGAGATAATCAAAGGCGACAAGGGGACGGTTTCGTCTCCAGCCCCAAATGCCACACGAGCAATGTCGCTCGTCGAATCCACAATAAGCCGCGCCCTCCGGCATGCCTCTATCTGCGCTTCGTTGAAAAGCTTGACGAGTTTTGGGTCATCGACGAAATACGGGGCAGCCGTATCGTGAGCATCGAAGCGATAGGCGTCTATGGCCTCACGCAGCTTCACGGGTAGCCTCCTCCCATGCCTTGTAAGCCTCGACAATTGGAGCCGATACCCGCACGGGGGCGATGCTCATCTGGCATTGTGCGCACCCGGTTTCGGCGTCTTCTCGGCAGAATTTCATGCCATAGTGCAGACGATGACAGGGGTAGCAATCCACGCCAACAGGAGTCACCGGGAATGAATTAACCCAGTGCTTTGTCAGGTTTTCGTGGGATGAATGAGACAGAAGACACACTTTCCGCACGCCTTCGTCAAAGCCAACCGCGTTGAGAACTCCGGTCTCCGGCCCGACAACGCAATGCGCCATCTGCGCCATTGCCAGAGTTTCGCGAATGCTCTGCTCGCCCGACAGTTTTACGACGCGAGGCTCGTTCTCCCAGCCGGCTTCCAGTATCTTGCACGCCTCGTCGCCCGTGAGATAGATCGTTGCCTTGGGCGCCGACAGAAGAATTTGTGCGATGACTGCATCCATTCCGGCGTAGAACTTGTGCTGACTTGAGCCGGAAAGCGCATAGACCACATTGAATCGACCATCTCCAAAAAGCGCTGAGACCTTGGCCTTCTCGCCAGGGGTTGCGTAGAACCTCCCCTCGGGCTTGAACGGAACGCCAGCGAGTTCCGCGGTCCATTCGTGATAGTTCCGATCCAGATATTTGTGGCGGATGTCATGGGGCCATTGATGATTGGCTCGCCCCGGCATGGCCAGCAAAGTGCCCTCAATCGACTCGGAGAGATTGACGAATCGGTCGAACTTCTTGGCTTGCCACTCCCAGAAGTCGTGCAGGCAATGATTCGGAACCTGGTTGTCGTCCTGGATATAGAACGCATCGACGTTGGGGTCGTGCTCGATCACCGATTGCCCACGGGGCGTGGTCATCATCGTGACGTGGTAGCCCTGTCGTTTCAACGCCGGGAGGATGCAAGCCGCCTGCAGCATGTCTCCGAATCCGCCATAACGAACGACGCAAGCCGTTTTCTTGGGGCGCTTGGCGGACAGGTAGGAATTCGAGAATCCGCTTTCCGCTGTCTTTCGAACCACTAGCAGGAACGAGTACTCCATCCCTTCATTGCGCTCTTGGCATTCGACGATATCCGCCCCTTCAGCGATGTCCCGAAGCGCGGCTTTGATGTCGGAAGGCTCGAAGTCGTGCTTATGATCCGGGTTCGATCCAGGTTGCCCGACGTTGGGGTAAAACCGCTTGTGCGGCAGGTAAAGTACCAGATGCCCACCGGTCTTGATGACGCGCCACCATTCCTTCAATGCAGCCCGGTAATCCAGGATGTGTTCAAGAAGATGGGACGAAAAGACAAAATCCATGCTCTCGTCGGAGAAGCACGTCAGATCACACGCATCTTCAATCACCTTGTCAGGGTTCATGGCAATGCCGAAGAGTTCCACGTCCTTCAGGCTGTCGCAGCCGATGAAGTGCGGGAAAGCCTTGTGTGGTCCGCAGCC
>DAOTAI010000041.1:0-18732 GCA_035593865.1 Acidobacteriota bacterium | reverse complement strand
GCCGGTACTACGAACAGAGGGTGCCGTCCAGCTGCCGCTTGCTGTTTCAGGGCGCTGACGCTCTAATTGATTCGGCCCGGAAAATCGCTGCCGGAGAGTCCGGCAACGATAAAAGACCCAGGGAACAAGGAACGAAAGCCTATGAAACATCCTATCGTCTCTCGTGGTGTTCAAATTGCCGCGCTCGTTGCGGTTATCAGCATGGCGCAATGCGGTGGCCAGCCTGATGCCGTGAATCTGCCCGACGACGACCTACCTCCGATTACGATCAGTTCCGATTTTGATCGCGGCAGTATCGGTGAAATGACAGAGATCAGCTCAGGCTTTCTGCGCGGACGAACGCGGCACTGGGTGCAGTCCAACGGCCAGAATGATCAGCGTTACTGGTTCTACTTCCGGCTGGACGGGGCCGCCAATCGGGAGGTGACCGTCGAACTAACCGATATTTACGGTCTTTACAGAGGCAGACCGCACCGCGGCATATTCGATCCTAAGACTCGACCGGTGGTGAGCTATGACCGGCAGTCATGGGAAAGGATCGAACAGACTGAAGTGGATCCCGCCACGGCCACGTTGAGGTTGCGTCATCATTTTAAAAGCAGCCCGGCGTGGGTGGCCTACGCGCATCCTTATCCGCTCGAGCAGGCCATACGCTGGTTGGAAGACATTTCCAGGAGGTCGGGGGTTCGACGCGAACAGATAGGCCAATCCGTGGATGGGCGCCCGCTGTGGCTCGTCACTATCGGGCCGGATCGCCCGGAGAAGACCATTTTGCTGACATCACTGACACACCCGGGCGAAGACGCTGCCGGTTACTTCGTGGAGGGCCTGGTCAGTTTTCTTCTTAGCGAGGACCCACGTGCGCAGTCGATCCGCCAGCGCGTATTGTTCAAGATCATCCCGGTAATGAACCCGGACGGCATTTATCGGGGGCACGCCCGGCTGAACGCTCATATGGAGGACCTCAACTCAATGTGGGACGAAGCAGAGAGTGAGGGCGCGGGAGAGCCTGAAGTTGTTGCCGTGCGTAGCTGGCTGAAATCCTGGACGGCCGGCGGGGGCAAGCTCGATTTCCATTTCGATATCCATTGCGATGGGCAGCAAAACACAAATCATGGCTTGCTTACTCCTGATTCGTCATTGCGCGAGGGGCTTTTCCCGCTGCTCCAGAAGAATTCCCCTTGGCGGTCCACGCCGACCAAATTCTCCGGGGCTATCGTGAACTACACGGCAGCGCGCTTCGGGTCTCACAGCGCCACGATCGAACTTTCGCAAGGGCGACACGGGGAGGATGATTCTGTTTACTTGACCATCGACGATTACCGTGCGCACGGCAGTGCTTTTCTCCGAGCACTGGATGAGTTTCTGGTCATGAAGTAAAGGGGGCTCGCCCATGAACCTATTCCTGACAGCAATCTTGGTTTTGGCGGCACTCGGGTCATTCCAGGATTTCGGTATCACGAGTGCTGGGGACGACGAGGCCAAAGAAGGGACGCGGCCGACAACCCCTGACCCCTGCTGGCAGCAAGTGTTTTATGATTCGTGCACTGAGGACTGGGGGCGGAACTGGTTCCTCGACGGCCGCAAGGCTCGCATCACAAACTCTCCCGATGGCATGGATTTTTTCGCCGACTCTACCTGGTCCGGTCATGCCTCACACGCGGTCCTCTGGACGAAGCAAGTTTTTGAGGGAGACCTCAAAATCGAGTACGAGTATACGCGGTTGGACTCCTCGCGAGCCGTGGCCGTGACTATTCTGTACATTCAAGCGACCGGCAGCGGTACACCGCCTTTTGAGTCTGATATTCTTCGCTGGGCGGATCTGCGGTCGGTACCGGCCATGAAAATGTACTTCGATCACATGCACACTTACGCCATCAGCTATGCGGCTTTCCAAAAGGCCCAGGATCACCCGGACCACGACTACATCCGGGCGAGGCGATATGTGCCGGAGGGAAACGGACTTGAAGGAACTGCGCTCGAGCCTGATTATGTCAGGACGGGGCTGTTCAAAACAGGCGTGCCATACCAGATAACCGTTACCAAGAAGGGCGAGACGTTGACGATGGATATTCGGGGGCCTGACAAGACTTTGCATTGCCGGTGGCAGAATCACACCCTGCCGCCAATTACCGAAGGCCGCATTGGTCTACGTCACATGGCCACCCGGGGCGCCCGCTATCGCAATTTCCGTATTTCAACGCTGTGCTCCGAGAGCCAGTAAAAGGGGACCACTTCTTAACCTGGCGCTGGCTTCGCCGGCATCTTGCAGACGGCAAAACGCCTGTCATTTAAGGAGGCACTTATGGGACAGAGGAAGAACCTGCGACGAAGAGATTTCTTGCACCGTAGCGCCGGATTGGCGGTTACCGCCTCCGCTGTTGGTACGGGCAAGATTGGGCTGGCGGCCTCTGGAACCAACGCCAAGAGTCAGTCAAAACTGCCTGACCTGATCATTGACTCGCACATTCATTGCGGAGGGACTGATGCCTGGGTCGAGGAAATGCTTCGTGTCTACCGACCGCGAAAGGTAATGGCTTGTGCGCTGACGTGGATAAAGGACATGGAATTGATGCGCAAGGCCGCGCAAGACCACCCGGACGTATTCATCCCGTACGGCCGTGTCGATCTGGACGACCCCAACGCGGTTCGGGAAATCGAAACCTTTCACAAGAATGGTTTTGTGGGAATTAAGTTTCATAGCCCCCAGAAGGATTACGATGATCCCGGCTATTTTCAGGTTTATCGGCTGTGCGAGCACTTGCGCCTGCACATGCTTTTTCATACTGGCGTTACCAATCGAAGGATCTCGGATACTCCTCGCGTTCAATCGGCCTCGAAGATGCGGCCGATGTTCCTGGACACCATTGCACGCGTCTGCCCGAGGGCGACGCTGCAAGGCGCCCATCTGGGCAATCCCTGGTACGAAGAGGCAGCTGAAGCGCTCCGCTGGAACCCGAACCTTTGCTTCGACGTCACCGGTTCGACTCTCTTGAAGTTCATCAAGCTTGGGCGATTGGAGAGGATGAGGGAGATCCTTTGGTGGGCAGCCGACGAAAGCGTCGAGAATCCTCACACTCTCAAGGGCGGGCCAGGCGCGTGGGAGCATGTCGTCTTCGGTACCGATGAGGTCCCCTCCGGCCTGGAGCCCAACATTGAACGTTTCCAGCAAATGCTGGACGCCAACCACGTTCCGGATTCGGACCGAGCAAAGATGTGGGGACTGTCGATAGCGAAGATGCTGGGAATAGATCCCAAGACCCGAAGGCTGATTCCGAGAGCCACTTGATCAAGAAGGCTAAAAGCGGTCAATTGTTTGCCAAATAACGTTTCAAGGCCCGCCTGAAGCCGGTACTACGAACGGGAATGCAGCCGGGATCTAAAGTTTGTAGTACCGGCTTTAGCCGGGCAGTTTGCCCAGCGGTCAGTTGTTGCTACATGAACGTTTTAAGGCCCGCCTGAAGGCGGCACTACGAACGGGAATGCAGCCGGGATCTAAAGTTTCTAGTACCGGCTTTAGCCGGGCAGTTTGTCCGGCGGTCAGTTGTTGCTACATGAACGTTTTAAGGCCCGCCTGAAGGCGGCACTACGAACGGGAATGCAGCCGGGATCGCAAGTTTGTAGTACCGGCTTTAGCCGGGCAGTTTGCCCAGCGGTCAATTCTCGCCGAATGAACATTTTAAGGCCCGCCTGAAAGGCGGCACTACGAAGAGACTAAAACTGGGGACTCTGGCCATTTTTCACCCCTCATACACAAAATTGGCAATGTCAAAGGGATCGGCATCGGTGCTATTGGACAGGCCCACGGCTAACGCCGTTCTTATGTCGCCGGCAACATCGCGCGTCGGCAAACGGGGCGTCGGCAATTTGGCCAGCTTGGCCCACAAGTATTGATGGTCGAAAGCTGAACCTTCCTGGGTTGCGGGATTCACCCGATTGTTCAGCGCGATCATAGTCATCGAAACAGCTGCTCGGAAGTGCGGTTCGTCGGCATCGACCGAAAAGGCGATTCGGCGGATGGCGCCGCAGTCCAACTTGACGACCAGACGCTTGCTGTCGACGGTGTAGCCGACAACCCGGCCGCGAACGACTTCCTCCATCTCAATGGATTGGGTCTTCGAAGGATCAAAGGCAGTGGTTTTCCCGGTAGACGCTCTTGGCGTTTCCTTTACCTTGGCGTCAATTCTCGATGTCTCGTCTTTTCGCTCTTTTATCTTGGGCATTGCACTATCCTTTCCTTAGGCTCAGTTGCAGTTTTCAAATGCGACCAGGACAGTGGTCGAATCAGGTATTGACGCAGCGGCTGTAGCTGGCGGCGCGATCTGGTGAGTTGCAACAGTGGTGTAAACGGCGGCCGGGGACTTTGCGCTGGCATTGCCTCCCTGCCAAATCAACGAGGCGCGCTCGACACCCTCCTCGATGGCACCGGGTCGGGCAAATTGGAGCAAGGTCAACCCCAGGGTGAGAACTGCGGACCCGGCGTCGCGATGTGATGAGATATCTTCGGCCACCTCGTCGATAAACTCGATCTCGCTGAGCCAGCCGAGATCGATCTGATCGTCCAGAAATTCTGACTCGCGAGGGCGCCAGTTGCGGAAGAACATATCCAGATCCGCCGTGCAACTCCTGCCGGTGGTCCTCACCGGGTGCACGGCCATGTCCCACTCTAAAAAGTGCATGGCGGTGTCGGGGCGCAGCACTCCCTTTTCACGACGTCACTTCGAGTGAAATCTGGGTGATCCCGGGGAGGCTCGACTTCCAGCGCGGATCGTCTTTGCCCGACAGCTCGATCCGCCGCACACCCTCCCTAGCCAGACTAATCGGCGTTTCGGTGTCCCATTCCAGCGTATTGACAAAACTGGCGGGTGTTGCAGCCAGGTCCTCAGACCGACCGCAGATCAGAACGAAATGCAGGTCGAGCGTGTAATCTGTCGTGATATCAAGTTTTGAGAACAGCGCGCCAAAAAGGCCGCCGAGCCCGGCGCCCACCGGGCCCCCCAACTCCCACCCCACCTTGCCACCGATGACAATCGCCGCAATCATCTCTCCGGTGGTTTCGTAAAGATCGCACTCCGGGCTGTCGCAATCCACATTCAACGCACCGACCACGCTGAAAACGATCTCGCCGGTTTGCTGGTCGCGAACCGGCTGCGTAGCGGCGAGGTGAAGACTGATCAACTTGTCGGCGTCTTTTTCTGAGCAGAGGTCAAAACCGCTCAGACAGGCGACGAAGACATCACAGTCATCGGCTATACCAGAGTCAGGGCCGACCCTGATTTCGCGGCTGAAGGCCTGGCTTTCTTCTTCATTCGAGCGGATTCGCACCGTGCGGCTGAATTCTCTGAAGTAGATCCCATCGGCACGAGTCACGGACCGGAAGCTTTCGAAGCTGGCCTTGTCTCGACCGGAGCCCGAGGCTGCGGAGTGACCGATTTCAACGGTCGCGATACCGCCTTCGCGTTGGCGGCTTTTGATCCAGTCGCCTAGCCGATTCAAACGGTGGTTATACGTCCAGGAATGCCTGAAACCCTGCCAAATTGGAAAAGGCGCTTCGCTGATTCCGCCCATGATAACCCCTCGGGAAAGCTCGGAATCTATCGATTAGAGTACCAGCTCAACCGCAACCAGCAGGTTATCGAAGATCGCCTCGCTTCCGGCTGCTCCAGAGAGCAGCTCTGGCAGCGGCTGGCTTGAAGCCGGCCGCAGAAAGCCCCCGTCCGCCTCTGCATAAGCCTCCCAGACGGTGCGAATCGGCGTCCCGCTGTTGTCGCGATGCCAGGAAATCAGTATGGGATTCTTTTCGATGATCTCGATTCCCCAAATCAGGTTCTCAAATCGTCCCGCTGATCCGCTGTTGGCGTAACACTTAATTTCCTGCCACTCCACCCGTAACGGCTGATTCGGCAGAATCGTCCCCCTGCGCGGGCGCAACCTGGGCTCGTGCGTGTGTCCCGCGATGAGAGTCGGAACCTTCGAGCCAAAGGCGGCCTCAAGTCCTCCCACCAAGCGCAGCTCATTCATGTGGCGGAACTTGAACCATCTCTTCCCCGTCTTGACTTCGAGGTCAATACATTTCTGCGGATCGCCCTCATTTTCAAAATAGTTCCAAGCGATGTTCTTGCCGTAGAGCGTTTCCCAGCCGCGTTCGGTGTTCAGATTTGAGATGGCTGCGCCCAAAGCATCCCAGATCTCCTGGAGCGCGCTCTCTCCTAGCACGCCGCCGCCCTCCGGCTCGTCGCTGACTAGGTTATTCAGAACTGGCTCACGGCCCGCCAGCCAGTCGTTCATCTGGTCGAACTGAGTTCGCCATATCCGGTCGGGCCCCTGGAACGCCCAAGCTGAGGCTTGCGAGAAGGACTCACCCGCCTTGGCTGCGAATCTCGGCGTACAGGCGGTATCGAACTGATGGCCATGGCAGATGATGAAATCGGCCTCTTGCCCCGACCGTAGCAGCAAGACATCGCACGCCACGGGAAATTCCCGGCCTAGAATTTCTTCCACAGTCGCGGCAAACTCCGCGTTGCACATATCGCGGTCGTGATTGCCGGTGATCTTGAAAAAGCGCCCTTGCGAGATGAACCCGTCATGCAGGGCCTCATAGTAGTCAATGTTGTCCCTGACGATCTTTCTCAGCTGCGGTATCTTCTTGCTGTTTCTGTAGTCAAAGACCCGAGACCAGTTCCAATTGCCGATGTTGTCAATCTCGGCCAGTACGGGTTCGAGAATAATAAGCTCCTCGACATCGCCGTTTTCTACCAGGTTATATGAAACAGCGGCGTAGTACTTCGTCAGTATTTCCGTGTAAAGATCTTTGTTTCCGCTCGTCACAAAGTAGTTTTGGCGGCTGCCGTTGTAGAGCATGTGATGATCCGAGAAGATGACATATTTCTCCTCGGTCTTGGCGGTGTGAACATACCCCATGCCGTTTTCGTCAATCGAAGCAACTGGTGAGAAAGGAGATGTCGTAGAAGCAGGCGCGCGGTCCAGCAAGGCGGGCAGTCGGCCAATCAATCGGATGACCTCCACGATCGCGGCTTGATGATTTAGTTTCTCCAGCAAAGAAGCATTGATGGTAAGACCCCAGAGCTCCTCAAAGGCCTCGGCGTCTTCCTCTTCTTTTTCCTTGCGATAGTACAGGTTATATTTGGCCGCCATCTCCTTCGCGCTGGCGCGTGCGACGTTGTACTTCGGGTCGTCAAGAAAGTCCCATACATCTTCCCAGACTTCGGCAATTTCATCCCAAATTGACATCCTGCCTGGACCTCATATCAATTGGCCGCCTTCAATTCTCTTTCACATAGGAGTCTGTTAATCATAGAGCGTGAACTCAAACCCCTGGCTCTTTCAAAAGAGAGACGAAAAATGCGCAGATAGCGAGCAGTCAAATCAGGGATAGAACTTCGGGGTTGACAGGAAAAACGTATCTCTCCCTCTTGAAGGTAATATTAGGACACAGGCACAGAAGCTTCAAGGCGCGAATGGCCGAAAAACGGCGTGGCTGTAGCCGCGCAGTCTCCTAGACCATTCCGTTCTTCTCTTTTCCGAAGAACAAAACGGTCCCAACTCAATTCCCTTTTGCGGGTTCCGCAAAAGGGAATAGTCGACTGTTCCCGTTCTTTCCCCAATGAACTACTCGTATCTCAGAACCACGTTAGGATCCAGTGTGGTGGCGCTCCGCACCGGCAATTGGCTATCCCACTTTTTCAGTAGCATAGCCGCTCACCGGATCAGCGCTGCGAAGAATTCCGGCTTGATCACGATGAACAACGCGATTATGAGGCCAATGGCCACACCCATGATCGTGCCAGCAGCTACTCCGCGCACTAGCATCTTTCGTTCGCCGCTTGTCATTTCAACCTCCAAAGCTTCCGTGACCCTGCCATACGCCACGGTAGCACGAGATCGCGAATTCGTCGACCGCCCTATACATTAGGGATTCACAAAATAAGGGAAAAGGGGTGCAGTCCCATCTTCGCGTGGTTCTGTTCATTACGACAGCGGATACCCAAGTGCAGGGTTCAACCCAGGATTCGAGAGCAGCTGAAGCCTCCGTTCCACCCCTATCTGAACAAGGTGTTGAACAGAAGCTTGAACGTGCCGTGCGTCTGGGCGCGGTGTTGTGTCCGGAAACCTATTAGCACAACGCGCCCTTCCCCGGTCTGGGCCGAAACCATGGCGGCTTTCCCGGACAACATCTTCTCCCCGATGAGCCAGCCACTCTGAAGTATGTCAGCGTCGGCGTACCGGGCAACGACCTCATAGCGCTCGTTGAACCGGTTGGGGATTATCTCGAAGGCCGGGCTATAAAAGAAGACCACCAGCCCTTCGGCAGGCATTCCGCGGGCCAGCCGATGCGCGGTATCGAACCGGGTCCGAAGCGTCGAACCAGGACAGAAGAATTCCTTCGCAGGTACGTTCGCCACCACGTTTCGCACCGGTAGTTCAAACTTGTTGATAGCAAAGTCAGTGGCCCGTCCTAGCGCAACAAGAGTCCCGCCTTTCTCAACGAACCTCTTGAGCGCTTCGGTGCCCTCTTTGCCGAAACCGCTCCTATATTCGGGAGGATAGCTTTCCTCGCGAAGGCGATTGGTTGACCCTCTTGCTCCGGAACCGGCGCCCGCCCTGTCGTCTGCCGGATCCCCGGTCATCATGAATGTGGAGTCATCGGGCAGAATTATGACGTCGTATTTCGTCTCCAGCTCACCCTTCTTTATCTCTGCATCGAACAGCGTGGTGTAGGGGAATGAGAACTGTTCGAGGAGGAGACGTGTCCAGCCTTCGTCCATGTTGCCGCCCCAGTAACGTTGATACATACCCACGCGCAATCGTTTGATCTCTGGCGCCGCAGAGGCTGGTGGATCAGAGTCGAGTGGGGTAAAACCAACGCCGGTTGTTCTCGCGATTTCGGCAAGTTCCGTCTCGGACCCTCCGGAGGTCAAGAAATCGCCCGCCTGAAGTCCGCCTTCGTCTTTCTCAACCCGCCTGACTCGATACCCGCGGTCGAGAAGAAGATTTACTGCCTTGTAACTGTCGTTGAGCCTGCCGTCCAGGACGTAACCCGCGGCACCGCCGCGGACTTGACCTGCCGGCACCGGGAGCTCGCTAACTTCGCGAAGAAGCGGGCTTGGAACCGCTTCGTCCACGGCCTCGACCCGCACTCCCATGAACTCGGCCATGGTGTCCGTCGCCATGTCGTAAGGACGAATCGGTGACCCGTCCCGAGATCTGGTCCACTCGTTGTCGGGGTAAAAGGTGCGGCCGAGCAGGTAGCGAATCAGGCCCATCTTCGGCTGAGCGAGCGAGATAACGTATGCGCCGGGCGCGTATGTTCTGCCGTCGGATAACACAAGTGACCCGGAGGCCTGCTTGACCTCGATCCCCTGGATCAAGAGTTGGCGCACAAGCTTGAGAACGGTTAGCGGATCGTGCTGCCCCGCAGGAATCACGTAAGCGGCCGGCTTGCCCCTTGCTCCGCGTTCAGTTTGCCGGCGGGCTTTATGGTAGGCATTCCACAGCACAGTCTCGCGGTTACGGGCGGCGAGATCGAGCATGGCCCAGGCTGCGATCTTCTGGCGGTCGATGATATCCCTCAGTCTCCACCAGCCTCCCGGCCAGGGATTGGGGAAGGTGGTCTGCTCCTGATACTCCGGCAAACCTCGGGTTTTGCCCACCAATTGGTCCGGATGAATGTAAATCGGCGTCGCGAGCTTCACGCTCGCGGACTCCGTCAACATGCCGGTGATGTTGTGGAAGGGTGTGATCCAATGGAAGCCAAAATGTCCCCAGCCCGAATACTGGGCCATGTTCAGCACACCGGACATCCCGGCCTCTTCCTCTTTGTAAGCGATGTGCGCTCCATACCAGCTTTGCTCGCGCCAGACCAGCGGGTCGGCGTGGGGACGGACCGGTTCTGCGTAGGGCGGGACGTAGATTCTGGCCCCATAGCTACTCTGGTGATGATGGTCGATGTAAGCCTGGGGCATCCAGTCGGTGAACATTATCCTGGCCATGTAACGGGACTCGACCAGGTTCGTCTGAAACGCATCGCGGTTGTTATCGTGGCCGGCGTACTTGTGGTACAGCCAAGGGAGGTTGCAGCCTTCATAGGGAGTTCCCAGGGTCTTCTCGTACCATTCCGCCACCATTACGAGACCATCCGGGTTGAAACTGGGGACCATGAGGAAAATGACGTTGTCGAGGATCCTGCGTGTTTCCTCGTCGTTTCGCGAGACCAGGTCGTAGGCCAGTTCCGGCGCCATCTGAGCGCCGCCGATTTCCGTCGCGTGAAGGCTCATCGACTGGCAAATGACTGCCTTGCCTTCGGCAATCAACTCCTTGACGTCATTTTCTTCAAGGCCTCTCGGGTTGCTGATGCGTGCATTTACGTCTCGCAGTCGGTCAAGCCGAGCCAGGTTGGCGGGGGAGGATACGATGACGAGCAGGAACGGATGACCCATCGTACTCGGGCCCATATCGATCGCTTTCAGCTTCCCTCCTGATTGCTTCTCGAGCAGACGGTAGTAATCGACCATCTTGCCCCAGTGGGCAATCTTGCGATCGCTGCCCAGCTTGAAACCAAAGAACTGCTCAGGTGAGGTTATTGGCGATTGGGCCTGCGCGACCCAGTATCCCTGTACGGCCACGTACAGAAGGATAATCAGAACGGCGGCTTTGGCTCTCATCGGAAGTCTCCGTAGATTTGCACTCCCTGACAACTATAAACCTGAACGCTTGGCCGAGCCTTGCTCAGGCCATTCGGTACCTTAGTACGTGGGAAGTCCGTTGACAAGGGGAATCAAGACGAATGGCGGTTCCGTACACCAGGGAGACGATGCTGCAGCGGCTCTGCCGGGCATCTCGGCCGTCGGGTGCCGCGTCGTTTATTGTGGCCAGACTCTCCGGCAGCGAGTTTCAGGCCCGAATTAATTAAATCAGAGCGTCAGCGCGTTGAAACAGTAAGCGGCAGCTCGACGGCACCCTCTGTTCGCAGTACCGGCTTTAGTTAGCCGGGCAGTTGCCCAGCGGACAATTGCGGCTATATGAACGATTCAAGGCCCGCCTTACGGCGGTACTACAAACGGGGATCCAGCCGGTCGAACGATGGGTCTTGATTGTGGCCGGACTCTCCAGCTCCAGAGTCCGGCAACTACGCTGGCACCATCGATCCTGCCTGTGGCCCGGTGTCGGACTCTGGAGAGTCCGACCACTATGAGTCTGTGCTGACATCAAACGTGAGCCGATCGGCGGTGAACGGGCAGCGGGGCAGGGGCTCTGCTTTACTCACGGCTGCCGGTAAATCTTCCCATCCTTCATAACAAACTTCACCTGGCGTATCAGGGAAATGTCCTCGAGCGGATTCCCTGGAACACCGATGATATCGGCCAATAAACCGGGCCGGATTTGGCCGATACGATCCTCCATCTTAAGAGCGGTGGCATTCACTAACGTAGCGGCGGCGAGGGCTTGAGCGGGTGTCATGCCGGCCCTGACCATCCACTCCAGTTCGCGGTAGTTGTCCCCATGAGTGAAAACTCCCACGTCACTGCCCAGCCCGATTTTCACTCCGTTTTTCAGCGCGAGCTTGAATGCCCGCAAAGCCTGTTCCATGTCCTCGGTGTACGGTTGTGTGCCTCGTTTGTAGTCTTGAAAATACTCGCTGTAAGCTTCGACGGCAGTGAGCGTGGGGAAGTACACTACCCCTTTTTCCGCCATCAGCCGGAAAACACTCTCGGTTCCCTGGTTGCCGTGCTCAATGGTATCAACGCCTGCCTCAATGGCCCGTCGCATTCCTTCGGGCCCCGAGGCGTGCGCTGCAACCAGACACCCTGCGCTGTGCGCCTCTTCGACGAGCGTTCGAAGCTCCTCAACTAAGAAGGTTGGTGCGAGGACTCTCCCTGGTCCTCTTTGGAAGTCGGCATACACTTTTATCCATTCTGCGCCACCCGCAATCTGCTCACGAACAGCCTTAAGTATCTCCGCAGTTCCACTCGCTTCCTGTGCGCCCTTCGGTGTCTCGAATTCCGGAGCATATTCGGGCGGGCCGGGCGCATACGAACCGGTGGCAACTATCGCCTTGGACGCCACAATCAGGCGCGGTCCCGGGATCAGCCCTTCACTAATCGCGCGGCGGACGGACGCGTCCGCAAATCCTGCCCCCTCGGTTCCGAGATCGCGCAGTGTAGTGAATCCGGCCATCAGCGTGTTGTTGCAGTGCAGGGACGCTCGGATCACACGATAGGCCATCGGCTCCTTCAAGACCTGGGCATCCCAGAGGGTTTCGTTGTAGGGGTGGAGGAAGATATGGGAGTGCGCATCGATCAGGCCCGGCATCAGGGTAAGGCCGGAAAGCTCGACTCTCTGCACCCCCGCCGGCGCTGTTATCACGCCAGCCTCCCCGACTGCCTGAATCTTGTTGCCGACAACCAAAACAGCCCAACCTTCCCGCATCTGACCGTTTGCCGTGTCAAAAATGCGGTCAGGCAGAAGCAGGAAAGATCCGGCATTCTCCGCGGGCTTGATTCTTGTGGTAGGAACCTGTCCCCAGGCGTGTATCAATAGGAACGAAACGATCAGGAGTCTAGAGATCATACAAAGTCCTCTCCTGATCTTGGATAGCGCAATCACCAGGTTTTGGCAAATCCTGCGGAACAACGCCGGATACGGATCCCGCCGTGACACGCTTCGCGCGAGTTCTCTTCGGCGTTGCAGCGCGGGGTCAGAACCAGAACTGCTCCAGATCGTCCTTCCAGCGTTCCAGCATATCCTGATTCAGTTCCAGGACACCTTCCCGGGTCACTCCAAGTGGCGCAGGCAGCAATTCATTCAATCTCTTCCAGACCAACTCGCGCTGTTCCTGAGGCAGGCGCGGCAGCAGGTGCCAAAGTGAGAGCGTATCCCGAGCGCGCGATTCGCGGATAATACTCTCCAGTGACGAAACATCAGCCGACCGGGCCGTGTCGACCGCGTCGAGCGCGTTCTTGAAAGCGGTCGTCGAGTCCACAAAGTAAGGTGTGCCCGGTCCCAAGCCCCGGCGTGAAACGCATGATGCCCCGGCAGGCACGAGCGACTGTCTCCCTTGCGACTCGAACGCCACCCACCCTGCCGTGACTACCAAGTGGCCATTTCCCTGGTCATCGACGGTCAACTCATACGCGCAGCCGAGGTCAACGGCCAGTGCCGAAGGAGTCTCGACCAGGAACAGGCGCGGCGGGGCCAGGATCAGGGCGCTCATGCTCCCTTTGTCCAGCGCCATCCGGTGCTCATTTGCTTCCACCCGGAGAACCCGCAACCGGCTGTTCGGGCCAAGCTCCACTTGTCCGAGGTCGCCTACCTCAATCTCCGCACTTGAGGCAGCGTCCGTTTCCAGCCATTCACCGACGCTCAACGGTCTTCCTTCAGTCGCTTGCTGAAGGCCGATCATCGGTGCGCCAGCCATACCGGTTACCCTCCAAGCCGCCTGGTCCGTCGGCAGCTCGCGGGTGCTGAATGTCAGAAGAGCGCTGATCGCTGTCAGAATGATGAAGGCAGCTGCTATAGCAGGTTGGCGGCTGAACCGGTGATTCTCTTGGGCGGGGACCGCTTCAATTTCAACGGGAATGCCGGTTCTCGTCGGCAAAGCAATGATTTCAGCCGATCCCTCTTGTGAATTCGAGAGCCGCGAAGCAATCCCGGGCCAGAGGTCACGTGAAGGTTCCATGATGTTCGGCAAGGCCGACGCGTGGGAGGCGAGTTCCCGACTCCAGCCGACGTAAGATCGGCAACCCGAGCACACGAGCAGGTGTCGCTCGATCCGCGATCGTTCCGAAGGCAGCAAATGTCCGCTGACAAAATCATCCACTTCGTGTTGTATCTCGCGGCAGGTCATCTCTTGAGTCTCTCCCTCAGTAACTGGCGCGCCCGGTGCAGTTGCGCCTTGCTGGTACCCGTGGCTGTTCCCAGCATTTCGGCTATCTCGTCGTGGTGATAACCTTCGATCTCATGAAGCACGAAAACGATCCTGGCCTGCTCGGGCAAAAGGGCGACGGCCTTTTCCAGGTCGATCGTGCCTTCAGGTGCGGGCGAATTGCGGTGCTCGTCAAACGGTGATAGGTCCTCGTATGTCATAACCCGGCTCCGGCGGCGTTTGGTCGCTCGAAGCTCCACGAGGACCACATTGACGGTCAAACGATAGAGCCAGGATCCGAAGCTGCTCTCACCACGGAGTCCGCTGAGCATCAGCCAGGCACGAACAAACGCATCCTGGACCACCTCTTCGGCCCAACGCGGATCCCCCAGCATCCTGCGACAGAGTGCGTTAACCCGGCCAACGTGCAGGCGATAGAGACTCTCAAAGGCGGACTGATCCCCGGCCTGCGCCTGCTCCACCAGCAAACTGATGTGTGATGCCTCCGGGTTAGCTCGAGCTGCGGCAGGTTCCATAGCCGTCTGGTTGTTAGGACACCGACCAAACAAAGAGGGTTTAAAAAGCAAGACAGCGATAACAGCAAAATGGTTCCGTTTTAAACCCTGAAGAAGCGACCGGTATCTAACTTTCAACACCGGTATTCCGGACCGGAAACAATGAACTGAAGCGGCCGCCCATGTTCCCGAAAGGAGCGATCGAACTATGAAGAAGCAAATTGTGTGTGCGGGGATGGCTCTTGCCATCGTGGGATTGGGTGGCTTTGCATTGGCCGGGCCACCATTGGTCTGCTTTCCGTTCGAAACCGGAGCCGAACCGTCCCTCCCATGGGGAGGTATCGCCTGGCACGACAGCAGCCCCACCTACGACACCTCGAGACTGGCAGCCGACACGATCAGTCTGCTGGGCAATGACGTATCCGTGCTCGCCAGGATGGAGACACTGCGGCGGGCCGGCATATACTCTGCCAAAGACCCTAAGGCGGGGGCCGAGTTGCTCGAACTGCTTAGGACGCGTGTGAGAAACGGTGGAGACCAGGAAACATTGACCTATGCACTCTTCGATCTCGGGTATTTCGCCGAGACGTACCGCCAGGCGAGCCGGGGCTACAAGAGACCTGACCCGCATCAAATCGAGGGCTACACCCTTGTGTCGAAGGCGCTGGTCAGCCGTCCCAACGATCCTGAGATGCATTTTGCCGCCGCTGTCATGACTCTGGGCTCGAAGTTCGAGAAGGAGCACGAACACCATTTTGAGCAGGCAGCGCGCCGCGCCCAGGAAGGATCACTACTGGCCCGCAACCTCGTGTCCCATTTCCAGTGGCGGGGGAAAGACCTTCAGACCCTGCGCGCCTCCGCGAGATAGGAACGCGCCGCAGAACTGGCAACTCACAGGTACGCTGGAGTTGTGCCTATGAGTTGCCGGAAATGTACACTTTCGCTTGCAGCTGCAGAACGGGATCCTTTCCACGAGACAGACTTAATTAACGAGTCAGTCACGGAGGCCATAACGGACGACAGCCTCACCAGGCAGAGCCCCGCGCTTGACGACATCACATAGTGCTTCCTGGAACGCCTTTGGGTCGGGCACCTGGATCGCGTTACGTCCGAAAACCACTCCCGCGGCCCCGTCCTCGACCTCGCGAGCCGCTAGCTCAAGCGCTTGGAGCTGGGTCGGAAGCTTAGAAGCGCCGAGCCCAAGCACCGGGACCGGGCAACTGTCCACGACAGCCTTGAAATCGCAGGTGTAAAAAGTCTTGATGAGATCAGCGCCAAGCTCCGCCACGATACGTGCTCCAACCAGTATTCGCTGGTGCAACTCATCTGGCCCCAGGTTCTCGGCGTCAGCAGGAAAGTATTCACCAACAACCGGCATCCCAATGGAGTGCGCCTCGCTGCAAAGATCTCGAAAGACTTCCACGTTGTTCGCGTCGTTGGTCTCGCTGCCGGTCTGCAGCGTCAAAGAGACCAAGGCCACGTCAGCACCATCCCGCAAGGCGTCCGCGGCCCGGAAGGCGGGAACCGTCGCCGCCTCGATATAGCGCCATTTAAAGCAATAGGTCGTGCTCCAGTTCAAACGCACGACCGCCATGGGCGCGCCCTTGTAATTAAAGGTCTGGGAACAGTGGTTCAGCATCCCAGGTGATAGCAGTACCGCATCTACCACCGGCGATATTTTCGCTGCGGTTTCGCGCAGGTCGGTCATGCCGGGTATAGGACCATCAAACAGACAATGATCCATGGCAATAATGACGCAACGCTCGTCTCGGTTAAAAAGCCTCTGGTACCTTATGTTCTTCATCTTTCCCTTTTCACATGATCGGCCCGACATGGCATGAGCCGTGGAAGTATCTTAATGCCCTATGATAATCGGTTTCAAGACAAAACACCTAATAAATTCTAGTTTTTTCTAACACCTTAACACTATTGTTGTATAGAATAAGTAACCGATTACATAGAGCAGTCGGTACAACGGCCCCTGAGCCTGGGTGAATAGGAAGGTTGCCTGGCTTAACAGCGCGAAGCCGACAGTGCACGAAAGGTGGGCGAAATGGCGCGAGAGGGTTATCTCGGCTTGGATCTCGGAGGAACGGGCGCAAAAGCAGGTGTGTTTGATCTGGACGGAACTCCACTCGCCATAACTCACCGTCCCTACCCAACCGAGATTTCGGAAGACGGTCGGGCGGAGCTGAACCTTGAGGATATCGATCAAAGCGCCCGCGAGGCGGTGCTGGAGGCAGTGGCCCGAAGCGAAGCCCTGGTCGTCGCAATGTGCGTCTCCTCACAAGGCCAGACCTTCGTGACACTGGATGAAGAAGATCGTCCTTTACATAAGGTAATCGCCTGGTTCGACTCCAGGGCCACCGTCGAGGCGCAGGAAATGCGCGATAATCTGGATGAAACCACACGAGCGGGCCTTGACTTGGGGGCTATCGCCTCAGCCCCTAAGATCATATGGCTCGCCAGGCATCAACCGGAGGTGATGCGCCGAGCGAGCCGATTCCTGCTGCTTCCAGACTACATCACGTACAGGCTGACCGGGCGTGCGATCTGCGATCCCGTCATAGCCAGGACTACTGGGCTCTATTCTCAACTCGAGGGGGATTACAGCGATAGCGCTTTGTGTCTGGCCGGCATATCCAGGCGCCAGATCAGTGATGTCGCGCCGGCCGGGACTCTTGCTGGGAAAGTCCTTCCCGGGATCGCAGAGCAGTGGGGCTTGCAAGCCGGGACCCCGGTAGCGGTCGGGACGAACGACCAACTTGCCGGGGCCCTTGGGGCTGGAAATGCAAGACCGGGAATAGTCAGCGAGACAACGGGAACTTGTCTCGCACTCATCACGTTGGCACTTCCTCCCCTACCCGCGATGCCCGCGGGACTCTTGCAAGGTCCTTTCCCGATTCCTGAATTCAGTTTCGTTCTCGCCTACTCCAAGACGGCCGGGCTGCTGCTTGAATGGTTCCGGGCACAGCTCACAGGAGGCGAGTCGCTGTCGGCGTTGGACGCCAGTGCCCAATCAATCCCTCCTGGAAGTCTCGGGCTGTCGGTATTACCACACTTTGACGGAATGATCTCACCTCGCCCTCATCCGCTCTCCCGTGGTGCTTTCGTAAACCTGACACTGCAGCACACACGAGCACACATCTATCGAGCCATCCTGGAATCATTGGCTTTTTCGCTGCGCGAAAACCTTGAGCTTATAGAGGAGACCGGTTTCCCGGTCGAAAGCATCCGTTCTATTGGTGGAGGCTCGCACAGTGACGTCTGGCTGCAGATCAAGGCCGACGTAACAGGGCGGGAGATCGAGAGACCGGTAGTCACCGAGGCCGCAGTGCTAGGGTCAGCCATGCTGGCGGCCCGCTGCGCTGGGCGGTTCGGCAGCATCCGCGAGGCCAGCGCAAGACTCTACCGTACGCACAAAGTCTTTTCCCCGCAGCCGGCCAATCACCAGCGGTATCAGGAACCGTACCAACGTTATCTCGAGTACCAGAGACTCCTGTACCCTTGCCCGGCAAGTGAGGGGCGATAATCTTTTCCGATATGCTGTTGACATTGCGGCCGTGCTTACTTAGTTTAAGACTTCGGTTCAAACCATGAAACTTCTGGGAAAAGCCAGCCTTGTCACAGGCGCGAACCAGGGCATTGGCCGCGGGTGCTGTCTTCAATTGGCACTCGAGGGTTCCGACGTCGCGATCAACTACATCGAAGGCGCCGACGAAGCAGAAGAGCTCGCCGACGAAATACACCGCCTTGGCCGCAAGGCGATCCTCTGCCCGGGTGACGTGTCACGGCGTGACGACGTGGACCGCATCGTTGACCAGACGGTTGCTGAGCTGGGTGGGATCGACATTCTTGTCGCTAACGCGAGCAGTGACATTAGAAAGTCCTTCCTGGAACTGTCCGAAGAGGATATGAGCCACTGCTTGGGAGTGTGCCTGTGGGGCGTCTTCCATACCAGCCAAGCAGCAGCCCGCCGCATGGTCGAAAGCGGACGAGGCGGGAGCATCGTAGTCATCAGTTCGGTTCACGCGATTATGCCATTGCGCTATTCCCTGCCTTACAACACGGCCAAGGCCGCAGTGAACCATATGGCCCTAACGATGGCCAATGAGCTTGCGGAACACCGAATCCGGGTGAACATCGTAGAACCGGGATGGACCGATACACCCGGACAGCGCAAGTACTACAGCGAGGATAAGCTCCGCGAGGGGGGACGGAAGCTGCCCCTTGGCCGGCTGGCTCGTATCGAAGAGATTGCCAAGGGTGTTGTGTTTCTAGTCAGCGACGACGCCAGTTATATCACCGGCAGCATGCTGCGGATCGACGGCGGCT
>DAOTAI010000537.1:0-3182 GCA_035593865.1 Acidobacteriota bacterium | reverse complement strand
CCCAATTCCCCCGTCAAACCAACGGTTATGAACTCGCCCCCCTGGCCACCCCCCGGGCCCGTTCCAAACTCGATAATGGTCCCGGCCGGCAGCAATTCAGCCCCAAGCGCCAACAGCAGCAACACCAGGACATGCCCCGTCACCGAAATGGCTAAGGCGCGCCGGTAGGAGCCTTCTCGGACGTGGGGAGTAAGGATCCGCCGATCCATGATGCTTATCTGCTCTCCTTGGCCAGAGGCTTGGTCGGAAACTTAACGTTTTCGTATCCGCTCGCCCGGATCTCGTCAAGAACGGTTACGATGGTTTTCCACCTGGTATCTTCATCGGCCTGCAAGAACACCGGCTGGGTGCGATCAGCCAGGTCCTGTTGCAGAAGCTGCCCCAGGTTGTTGAAGTTTACAGGCTTGGAACGGTAATAGAGAACATCGTCCCGCGTAATGGTGATAACGGCGAGTTGCTCCGGATCCTGGGCCGTCGCCGTGCGCGTCCGAGGCAGACTTACCTCAATCCCGGTTTGAATAATCGGCGCTGTGACCATGAAAATGATCAGCAGCACCAGCACCACGTCGACGAGCGGCGTGACGTTGATCTCGGATAGAGATGATCGCGTTCCTTCCGTTCTTATGGCCATAACGAACCTCGTAAAGCGAGGAAACAGCATGAAAAGCAGAAACCGTGGTCAGGGTGAAAACGACGACTTCCCCCTGACTTCTGACTTCTGCTTCGGTTTATTTCTAACTGAAGCTCCGTTCCACAAGGTTCAGAAACTCCGTCGAAAAGTCGTCCATCTCGGTGCCGAAAACCTTTAACCGATTCAGGAAGTGGTTGTAGCCGATAACTGCCGGAATGGCCGCGAAAAGACCGGCCGCGGTAGCCACCAAGGCCTCGCTGATACCCGGCGCTACGGCCTGAATGGTTGTGGTAGCTCCTTCACCTAAACCTTGGAAGGCGCTGATAATTCCCAACACCGTACCGAACAGTCCGATGAACGGCGTTACCGCTCCGGTGGTTGCGAGCCAGCTCAAAGACTGCTCCAAGGCCGTCATCTCGCTTGAAGCTGCCCGCTGGAGCGACCGCTCAAACCCAGTCAGGCTCTTAATCCTTGTTTCGGTTCCCGGGTTTCCGCTCGCCTTCTGGACCTGCTGAGTCAATTCCTCATATCCAGTCCTGTAAATACCCGCCAGCGGGCTCTTGGGATACCGTTCCGCGTCTCGGTAAAGCTCCGACAGACTGTTGCTGGTTCTGAACCTCTCGTAGAACTCGAGCGATTGTCTTTCAACTTCGCGATAAAAAAGCGCTTTTTTGAATATGATTGTCCATGAAGCCAGCGAGAAAAGCAGCAGGATAAC
Organism: Acidobacteriota bacterium; assembly: GCA_035593865.1. Classification (GTDB taxonomy): domain Bacteria; phylum Acidobacteriota; class UBA6911; order RPQK01; family RPQK01; genus RPQK01. Next base: position 1,833 of record DAOTAI010000537.1, on the reverse strand, counting down.
CAGAACGGCCTGCGCCATTGGCCCACTGTGGGCAATCAGTGACCAGAAGCTGCCCAAATTGCTGTCCAAAAGGAGGAGATCAAACAAGCCGCACTAACTCCTTTCAAAAGAAGAGCAGTCAAATGGTTCAGTCAACCTTCGAACCTCACAACCCCTCTTCGAACAGAACAAGATTGTACTTGACACAGTCGTCATATACCATAACACGCGTTTCTAACAGGACCGAGGTCCTTTACAGGAAGATTCAGGACCGGCGGAAAAAGCCGATGTTGAAGTTTCTATCAATAGAAAATTTTGCCCTTATCGAACACCTCGAGATCGAATTCCACTCCGGCCTCAGTCTCATCACCGGCGAGACAGGTTCCGGGAAGTCAATTCTGGTGGATGCGGTCGCGCTCCTGGCGGGAGGCAGAGCCTCGCAAGAGATGGTGCGTGCGGGGTTCGAGAAGGCGAGGGTCGAAGGGCTGTTCACCCTTCACCCCGAACACCCGGCAAAGAGCGTCCTTCAACAAGCCGGCCTCGGCGATGGCGGAGACGAACTCCTCATTCGACGCGAAATATCCCAGACCGGAACGAACAAGGTTTTCATCAACAACTGCCTGAGTACTCAGAGCTTTCTCGCCGAGCTCGGCGCCCTGCTGGCCGACATCCATGGCCAACATGATCAGCAGACGCTTCTGCAGCCGCGGACTCACTTGGAGTTCTTGGACGCGTTCGGCGGCAACCAGATGTTGCTGAGCGAGACCAGTCGAGCCTATACCGAGTGGAAAGCCATTGAAGGCAGACTCGCGGCAATTCGCGCCAGCGAGAAAGAACGCCTCCAGAAGATTGATACACTTCGATATCAGACCCAGGACATTGCCCGGCTTAATCTGTCTCCTGGCCTGGATACGCAACTGGAAACGGAAAGAGCCCTGCTGGCGAGCGCGGAAAAGCGGCTTCAGTATGCCCAAGGGAGCTATCAAGGGCTCTATGAGAGTGATGTGTCGTGCCTGGCGCTCTTAAATAACGTTGAAAAGGAACTGAGTCAGCTCGCCGTCCTTGACGGTTCCTTTGCCGCCACTTTGAACCGGCTCGCCGAAACCCGATATCAACTTGAGGAAATCGCTTTTCAGTTGCGCGACTATGCCGACAAGGTGGAGTTCAATCCGGCTCGCCTGGAAGAGATCAATGACCGGCTGGCCGAGATCCAGAAGGCCAAACGCAAGTACGGTTCGTCAGTCGATGAGATCCTGGAGTATTTCGAAAGGATCCAGAAGGAAACCGACGAGTTGCAGCGCACTGAACAAGAGACTGCTGAATTGGTCCAACAGGTCGAGGAGGCACGCGAACGTTATTTCCAAACAGCGGCGAAGCTTTCCAGGAAACGACAGGAGGATAGCCAGGCTCTTTGCGAAGCGGTCGAAAAGGAACTTGCTGGCTTGTCAATGAAGAAGACTGTTTTTAAGGTCGCATTGAGCAGTTCGGACAACTTCGCATCGGAGAAGGGAATTGACCAGGCCGAATTCCTTATCAGTGCCAATCCGGGAGAGCCGCCAAGACCGCTTGCCAAGATCGCCTCAGGAGGCGAGATATCAAGAGTAATTCTGGCGCTGAAATCGGTTCTTACTCTCGAAACCTATCCCAAGACCCTGGTCTTCGACGAAATCGATACCGGCATCGGAGGAAGAGTGGCCTCCAACGTGGGGGAGAAGCTGGCTCGACTGGCTGACGATCACCAGGTCTTCTGTGTCACTCATCTTCCTCAGATCGCTTTTCAGGCGGATCAGCATTATTACCTGGAAAAGCGAGAGCATGACGGCCGTACCGTGATTGACATTCGTCGGCTGGAGG
>DAOTAI010000040.1:0-19022 GCA_035593865.1 Acidobacteriota bacterium | reverse complement strand
CGGAACTGATTGAGCATCCTGACCAGGTAGTTGGAGTCCAGGTCATAGAGGCTCCCGGCTGCCTGGTTCTGGTTCTCCTGACCGAGAACTCGAGTGACTTCGGTGATTGGAATTCCCAGTTCGGCCAGTCTTTTCTCGTCGATCTGAACCTGGATCTCTTCCTCGAGGCCGCCGATGATCTTCAGCGCGGCCACACCATCAGTCGACTCCAGTTCCTTGCGAAGGTCTTTGTCTGCCGCATACCGCAACTGGCTCAGGCTCATGTCTCCATACAGGCGCATGCGCAGAATAGGGTCATGGGACGGGTCGAAGCGTAGAATAACCGGTTTTTCAGCGTCGTCGGGTAGTTCAACGAAGTCGAGCTTTTCCCGCACCTCCAGGCTGGCAAAGTCCATCCTGGTGTCCCAGCTGAACTCGAGAATGACTTCTGACTGACCGGAGCGCGAAACCGACGTAAGTCGCGTCAAACCTGGAACTACTCCCACCGCCTCTTCAATCGGCCTGGTAATCAGGCTCTCCACCTCTTCCGGTGCGGCGTCCTCGTAGTCCGTCTGAATTGTCAGCGAAGGATAGGAGATATCAGGGAGAAGGTTGAGCGATAGCCGGTCAAGGGAGACCAGACCGAAAAGCATGAACGCTACCACGAACATTGAAACCGTTACAGGACGACCAACTGCTGTCCTTGTGATGTTCATAGAAGCTCCTCACGGTACGATTCATCCCTTGATGACGCGGATTTTGGAGCCTTTCTTAAGCGCTCCCTGTCCGGCTACGACCACCTGTTGCCCGGGCTTGAGCCCGGTCAACACCTCGACCTGGTCGTCACGCTGGTAGCCCAGGTCCACGGCAACCCGGTTGGCATTGTCCTTCTCGGCGACATAAACAAAGTGCTGGCCGTCTTCCTCGAGAACTGCCCTTTTCGGGATTAAAACCGCGTTCTCTCGGGTGTCTGTCTTGATCTCGACACGCACAAACGCGCCTGGCTTAAATGCACCCTGCGCCTTCTTCATTTCGACTGTCACCTTGACGGTTCCGCTCGATTGGTCGACGACCGGGCTGATTCGAGCAACATGAGCGGGGACCTGCTCGGAAAGTTTGGAGCCGAGACGAATGATCGCACTCTGGTTGGGACGGACCTGACCTGCTTCGGTTTCTGCTAAATGAACGTCCGCGAAAAGGGGAGAGAAATCGCTTAGTTTGAACACGGGCGCGAGATTTCGGACCACCTGTCCCAGGTCGACCATTCGTTCGACGATGTAGCCGCTAAATGGCGCACGGATCAGAGTGCGCGAAATCTCGAGATTGACCTGGGCGATCTCGGCCTCCAGTTCCTCAACGCGGTGACTCAACTCGCGGGTCTCGGAGCTGGAGACCCGCTGATCATGCTCAAGTTCCTCGACCTTGTATTCGAGAAGCGCAACATCGCGTACGCTGACCAGCTTGTCCTCGTACAGCCGCTTGTATCGCTCCAGATCTTCCCGACCATTCTTGATCTGGACTTCGGTCTTCTCTTGCCTGACTCGTCCCTTTTCCAACTGCAGCCGGGCCTGGGCAAGTCTTTGTTCGGCAGTCTGAAGGCGAATCTTCAGCTGAGTGTCATCCAGGCGGCAAAGCACCTCGCCGGCTTCGACAAAATCGCCTTCTTCCGCTTCAATACTCTTCACGACTCCCTCAATCTGGCTGGCAACATCCACATCCCGTAGGGCGCGCAGATTCGTTGTCGAAACCAGGAAGGAGGAAATCTGTCCTGAAACCGCTTCAGCGAGTTCTACGGGGACGGCTGTATCCTGGCCTGGCTTCTTACCGGGTTCCGCCGCCTGGTTACTTGCCTGGGCGGTCCCCGATTTCATCTGGTAGGCCAGGTAGCCTCCGATAGCGAGCAGAGCCACTAACGCCAGGAAGCCATACACCTTTACTCGAAGTCTCATGTTTTTCTCTCCCTGAGCAGACTCGATGGGCGCCAGAAACGAAAATTAGTGGAGCAGGGTTCTCAGCATCCCCCCGATAAAAACTAAGAACGGAAAAAGGAGCAAGAAGGTTGCATTAATCTTGCCATTTCTTCAGGGCTCTTTTCCAGTAAACGGACTCGCGAACCAAGCTAAGGAGGGCAAAAAGGTGTAAGGAGAGAGCCAATTGCGTAGGGTGTTGGGTTTCGAATCCACACCGCGCTTTTCGGGGAGGATTCGAAACCCTGCGAACTCAATCAGGCAGTTGGCCTGCAACGGCCGGTCGCCGCCACAAACGTTCAATCTGTTCCAGCGACTTGCCTTTCGTCTCTGGCACGAGCCGCCAGACAAACAGGATCTCCACAAGACAGAATGACCCGTAGACCCAGAATGGGAAAGCCCGTCGGAATGTCTCAATCAGCCAGGCGTTTTCGTTCATCATGGGGAAGGTCTGCGAGACAATGAAGTTCGCCGTCCAGAGGCACAAGGTGGCGAACCCGAGTGCGCGGCCGCGAATCCTGGTAGGGAAAATCTCCGATAGGATTACCCAGGTGACAGGACCTGCCGACAGCGCAAAACACGCAATGTAGCCCAAAATCAGGAGCAGAACCCAGAGATCGGTGTTCCCGCTGTACGAGACGGCGCCCATGGCAAACAGACACAGAGCCATACCCGAGACTCCTAGCAGCATCAAGGGTTTGCGACCCCAGCGGTCTACCGTGAAAATCGCGATGACCGTAAAGAACAAATTGACTGCTCCCACCGTAACCGTCTGAAGCAAGGCTGCCTTTGTTCCCGATCCCAGCTTCTTGAAAATCTCTGGGCCGTAGTACAGGAAGACGTTGATACCGGTTACCTGTTGGAGAACAGCCAAGCCGATGCCGATAACCAGCGCGGGGATGGATCCGGACTTCACGAACTGCCAAAGCGTCTCGCTTTCGACCTCCCTGGCGGCTTCGATGTCGGCGAGTTCTCTCTCGGCTGCCCGCGCGCCATTTACGCGAGTCAGCACGGTCAAGGCCTGTGCCTTTTGTCCGTGTTTGGCCAGCCAGCGGGGACTCTCCGGAACAAGCGTCAGAAGCACCAGGAAAAGCAGGGACGGCACCAGGCCCGAGGCAAACATCCAACGCCATCCATATTCGATGTTCCACTGCTCATCCCCGCCGCGCGCAATGAAGTAATTCACGAAATAAATGATCAGCATAAATGATCAGCATGCCCGAAACGATCGCCAGCTGATTGACCGACACCAGGCGGCCGCGAATTCGAGCAGGGGCAATTTCAGCGATGTAGATGGGTGCGGCCATAGACGCTGCCCCGATCCCGATTCCGCCAATCGTCCGGAACACAACAAACCAGGTCAGGCTTGGAGGAAGGGCCGTCCCTATAGCTGAGACAGCAAACAGGACCCCAGACAGAACGAGCAGTCGCTTGCGACCAAAATGATCACTGAAAAAGCCTGAAATAGCAACCCCAATCACGCACCCAAGCAACGCACAGGACGCTGCCCAGCCCTCCATGGCCGGGTTTAAAGCAAATTTCTTTTGGAGAAATCCAATGGCACCCGCAATAACCGCGGTGTCATATCCAAACAGCAGACCGCCAAGCGCAGCGACCAGACAGACACGCACGACATAACTCCAGTTCCCGCCCTGCTCGTTCATATCGGGCATAAGAATGCCAAAGCACTAGATTCAAAGCCATATAAATCTGGGTCCTAGCCTGGATGTTCTCAGTCGGGCCGCCCCGGGGCTTCTGTTCGAAATCGCACTCGGGATTAACTGACTTAAGGCCCTCGCCATTGACATAGGCGGGGCTGAGTGTGATCATCTGTACCCGATTCCCGCAGCCTGAGGGCTGAAGTGCGTGTTTTTGAAGGGGAGGAGCAATGCGCCTGTCGCGGTTTCTGATTATTCTTTTGCTGGCTTGGTCCGGGGTGCGGGCCGATGAGAAAAGTGGGGCGAGCTATGATTTCGTGATCAAGGGCGGTCGGATCATCGACCCTGAGACAAATCTTGATCGAGTCGGTCTTGATCTGGGCATAACCGGTGGGACCGTCACGGCTTTGAGTTCCACACCGCTCAAAGGAGCGCGGGAGATCGACGCCTCCGGCTTGGTGGTCGCTCCCGGGTTTATCGATGTGCTCTCCTATGACCCGAACGAAGTCGGCGTTTGGAACAAGCTGGCCGATGGGGTCACCACCAACCTCGGAATGCACGGAACCACCACTGACCCGCTGCGTTGGTTCTCCGTGTATGAAAAGAGAAGACTGCCGCTGCACTACGGCGGCTCTTTTTCCTATCCGCAGGCTCGCGTCAAATTGAAGATTGACCGCTACAGCCCCGCCACCGAGCAACAGATTCGGGAAATGTACAGCATGGGCGAAGCCGCCCTTCTGAACGGGTGCATCGGAATATCCATCAGCCTGGAGTACATGCCAGGCGTGTCTCCTGAAGAATGCCTCTCAATGATGCGACTCGCCGCCAAGTACAAGGTCCCGGTGTTCTATCATGTGCGCTACTCGGATGTTGACCCCCCGGGCACCAACCTGGAGGCTCTGCAGGAAGTCGTCGGCTACGCGCGTGAAACAGGCGCGGCCATCCATATTGATCACATCAACAGCACGGGCGGCACTTTCTCTATGCGCCAGTCCCTGGCTTTCCTAAACGAAGCTCGAGCTGCCGGCGTGGACGTGACTGCCTGCACCTACCCGTACGACTCCTGGGCGACGTACTTGAACTCGGCTCGCTTTGACCAAGGATGGCAATCACGGTTCCGAATCGACTACCACGATCTTCAGCTGGGTGGCTCCGAGGAAAGGTTGACCAGCGTGAGCTTCCAACGGTACAGGAAGCAAGGGAAACTGGCCGTTGCCTATGCCATACCTGAGGAGGACGTGAGAGAGGCGTTGCGATGTCCCTGGGTTATCGTGGCCAGTGACGGGATCCTCGAGCCGGGATACAACAATCATCCGCGCGCTTCAGGCATGTGTGCCCGCCTCATCGGTCGCTATGTCCGCGATGAAAAAGTCCTGACGCTTATGCAAGCCCTGGCGAAGCTCACGATTCTGCCGGCAAAACGACTCGAGCACGGGGCCCCGGCACTCCGGAAGAAAGGGAGGCTTACTCCGGGCGCCGATGCCGACCTTGTTCTGTTCGATTTCGACAGGATCGAAGACCGTGCGACTGCCGCACATCCGGAAGCGATGTCGGTCGGGATCGAGTATGTGTTCGTTAATGGCCGAATCGTCAAAGATCCCAAGGGACTGAACAAGACAGTGCGAAACGGCAAACCCATCAAGAGCCGGCTGGTTCCGGCCACGCGGAAAGAGACATGATTGGGACCGATGACTGCCGTCAACTGGCGCGGCGCTTGCGCCGGCGCCTCCTGCCATCGCCGTTTCCTCTCGGGTAACGCGGGGGGTTCTCGTCGGGCATACCCACGATTGCGGCTCGGGCTTTTTCCGGGTCCCATTGCAGCACAAGGCAAACCCAGGCAAAACTGCCGACTCCGTGTTCCTTGCTCCACAGCCATTCGAGAGCATCTTCCCTCCAGTCGCCGGCCTGCTTAGACTGGTCCTTGGATCGGATATCACGAATAGCCTGAACGAGCACGGCGTAAGCCAGGCGTGTCACTGCCGGTTCCAGACGATCTCGTCGGTGGTAACTTCCACTGGTCCGTAACATCTTCGTTACTTCTTTCTGGTCGGTTCCTGCGCACGATCGGTAACGCCACCTGCGACTCACCCCGGCTGCCGAGCAGCTGGGGTCAACCAGGCAGTGTCCGTAGTCGCGTTTGGAGTAACTGCTTGATCTGGGGGCAACCCAGGTTGACCGGCCAGTCTTCAACAAGAACAAAAGGCGACTTCTCTTGTCCCACGCCGGCGTACGCTCCATCACCGCCAACGTATGACTGACTGGTCAGTCACGCAGTGCAAGCTAATGTTAGGTCAGGCCCTTTTGAGGTGTCAAGCGTTTTCTTTTTTTTGTTGACTTTTTACTTTGTTTTTTTCCGATGCCCGCGACTTCGAAAGGAATCGACAAATCTGACACGGACGGATCGCGGCCTCATTTTCCCGCATCCTGGTAAAGGGGGCGAGGGTTTTTTCTCCCACTGCTTGTATGCAACAGCTAGAGACGGAGCGCGGCGGTTGAGTGACCGTTTTGTGGCGAGCTGTATCGAAACCCCGATGGTTGAGTGACGCGCCCGCCTTCTGGGCGCGTTGTACCGAAACCCGCGCCCACGTCTCAACCGCCGTGTTCTTCCGGCCGCTCCCGGCTCCGGGCTTGACCAGTAATCGCACACTCGCGTCGGACTCCAAAGGCTGCTTTTCCTGTACGCCCACAGCGTGCCTGGACCGGACTTTACCGCCCGCAGAATCTGGCCACAAAAAAGCCGCGCCAGACCAGCGGAGCTTGAACTGCATCCGGTTTAACGTTATTCTGGTTTTAGCCCCAAGTGATTATGAAGCGACGACCACGAAACTAGTCGAAAGACTAGTGGAGGTTACGAGTCGGGCGTTCTAAGGTTACTTGGGGCTTCTCTTTTTGTGCAGCTAGCTTCTTCCCCAGATTAGGGCCTCGCAACTCCACGGGTTAACGTCTTTTCAGTCTCTAATGGAATAAAGCGAGCGATTCTGCGACAATCGAATATCTTCAGATCTGTTCACCAAACATCCAAAACAAGGAGGACAGGACTGTGAGAGTTAGACCAAAACCCGAAGGATACCATTCGGTTACACCATACCTCGTGGTGCCGAATGTGGCTCAGGTTATAGAATTTGCTAAACACGCGTTTGGGGCAGTGGAAATCCATCCTCCCGTACGGCGTCCGGACGGCAGCATCATGCATTGCGAACTGCGCGTCGGGGATTCGCCGGTTATGATGGGGGAACCGATGGACCAGTACCCGCCGATGCCCGCCTGCCTCTACGTCTATGTCGACGATACGGACGCAACCTACCGACGGGCCTTGGAAGCGGGTGGGACTTCAATCATGGAGCCTGCTGACCAGTTCTACGGGGATCGGAACGCCGGTATCAAGGATCCGGCTGGCAATCTGTGGTGGATTGCCACGCATAAGGAAGACGTCCCCCCTGAGGAGATGGAAAGGCGTGCTCAGGAAACGCTGACAGCTAGACAGATCTGAGACAGCCCCATTCCATGGTGACCGCCGGCGTTGTCTTCCTCGTAACCTACGCGATTATTGGCATCCAACGGATACCGCGAATTCACATCGACCGGCCCGCCGGCGCACTACTGGGCGCTGTCGGAATGGTGGCTTTTGGTGTCCTCTCTCTGGAAGAGGCCTATTCGGCGATAGATCTCGACACACTCTCGTTCTTGCTCGGCATGATGATTTTAATCGCCTATCTGGAGATGTCGGGCTTTTTCGAGGTGTTGGAACGATGGATCATCGGGTTGGCTCGCAGCACTCGAATGCTCCTGCTGCTGGTAGTTGTCAGTTCGGGAGTCCTGTCGGCCCTTTTCATGAACGACACCATATGCCTCCTTTATACGCCCGTGCTCCTTCGTGTGACCAAACGCCTGAATCTGAACCCGGTTCCGTATCTGATCGCCCTGGCGACATCCTCTAATATCGGCAGTGTTGCGACCATGATCGGCAACCCCCAGAACGCCTTGATCGGCTTGCGGTCAGGGATTCCGTTTCTGAAGTTCACCGAAAGACTCTGGCCGGTTGCCGCACTGGGGCTGGCGCTCGCCTTCGTCATCGTCCTCTGGCGTTATCGTTGTGAGATCCACGGCGGTCCGCTCATCGTTCCCCCGCGCAGGCAACCGCCTCAGCTCTCCTACTGGATGCTGGTCATTTCTTTAACGGCGGGGGCGGCAATGTTTGTGCTTCTCTCGCTGAACTACCACCCTCCCTCGGTGGCGATGGGACTCGCCTCGCTGGTTATTCTCGCTGGCAGTCGGAAACCGCGCCGGGCTCTTCAAAGAGTCGACTGGACCTTATTGTTCCTGTTCGCGGGGCTTTTCGTGGTTATGCGCGGAGTTGAACATGCGGGCCTCGTCCAACTCGTGATAGGCGACACGGATTTCACTCTGGGACAAAGCGCTTCATCCCGGCTCGGTTTCAGCGGCAGTGTAATCCTCGTCTCGAACCTGGTGAGCAACGTGCCCGCCGTAATGCTGTACGCCCCTCTCATCCAGTATCAACCCAATCCGGAAACTTTGTGGCTGATGCTGGCTATGGCTTCTACACTGGCAGGCAATCTGACGCTCATCGGGTCGATTGCGAATCTGATTGTCGTCGAAATAGCCAAGGATGAAGCGCCGATCTCGTTCCTGGAGTACCTCAAGGTTGGATTGCCCCTGACGATTGGGACGGTACTTCTCGGAATGCTGGTGCTCGGCTTCTGAAACGACGAAACGGCAACCACCGGCTCTACGTGAAGTACTTCAGCTGACGGAGGGTCTTCGCGAGCTCGATACGGCCGCGGTTGATTCTCGATTTTACAGTTCCCTCAGGAAGGTTGAGCATACCGGCGATTTCCGAATAACTGAACTCCTGGATATCCCGAAGCACCACTGCCTCGCGCAGTTCCCGAGGAAGGCGAGAAAGAGCCTCGGAGAGAAGCCGGATGCGCTCGCTGGCCTCGGCTTGCCGGTGTGGCCCTGGGGCGGAGGAGGCGATCCTTTCCTCCAGTCCACGTTCAGTGGAAGCTTCCTCGATCGGGATCACCCATTCCCGGGCTTTGCCCTTCCTGTATTGGTCGATGAGCAAGTTGCGAACCACACTGAGCATCCAGGTAGAAAAACTGCCCTGAAGGGGGTCGAAATGATTCAACGCCTGAAACAACTTCATGAAGACTTCCTGGCTGAGATCTTCTGCCTGGTCAGGCGTGCCCGCAAATCGGTAACACAGACCATAGACCGGGCCTGCGTAGTCGCTTACCAGCTTTTCCCAGGCCCTGGCGTCGCCGGTCTGTGCTCTTCGAATCGTGTCTGCGCTAGCCGCGGCTAAGTTCTTCATCTCCGTCTCTGTCCTAATTGGACTCCAAATCGTGGTGAGGGTTCCTGGAGGTTTTTCTGAGGTTAGACCTCGCCTGAACCTCACCACAAATACTAGACGGAGTTCGCCGGCTGCTATTAACAGGAATCTGGCCAGGATAGTGGTGGGTTTCAATCCGCCCCGCAAAGCGCGCTGCGGATTCGAAACCCACCCTTCTACGAAGGCCGTCGCTGATTTTTACAATCGGATCGCCAATGTCCAGATTAATAACGATCTGGCCAGTTCATTGCAGGCTCGAGAGATGATACTTGGCCCACACGTGGCTCAGGTTCAGCCTGACTGCCTGCTCAAGCTCGGGTTTTGCCTTCTCGCGCTCTCCCTTCCCGAGCAGCCCCAGAGCCGTCTGGAAGTGAGCAGCGGCCGTTCGCGCCTCACGACTTTCGCGTTCCCCAAACTTGGCGAAAAAGTCTGATCCCTCGCTCTCAGCCAGGCGCGCTCTTCCGCTCTTTACCAGCTGATCGAATATTGCGGCGGCCTCCTCGGCTCGCCCTATCTTCTGTAGGCAGAGCCCCTGGTAGAACTGCGTTTCCGGCCAACGTGCCCCATCCAGTCGAGCTCCCTCACTATAGTACTGCCTGGCTTTTTCGGTGTTGCCCAACGCCTCGTAAGCGGTTGCGATGTAGTAAGCAACCTGCGGAGCGCGTCGGTCCACTTTCGGTCTTCCCACCGACAGGTTGGCCGGATACTCGGACGCCTTCTGAAAGTGAACGAGTGCCTCGTCAATTCTTCTGGCGCGCATCAGCTCGAGTCCTTTAAGCAGGTGCGCGTCCACGTAAATACCGTGGATCTCGCCGCCTCCCTCGCGTACATGGAAAAAGTTGTTCGTCAGGTAGTCGATTGCCTTGTCGTACTTCTCATTCAGCACCAAAACTTCGATCTCTCGTGTCAGGCTCTCCTTGCGCTTCTGCACAACCTGATGATTTTTCTCGAACATAGCCAGGCGGCGGGCTGGATCGACGTTGCCTCTTTCGTAAAGATTGTCCAGCTCCAGGAACCAGCGCGGGTCGTGACTGGCGAGATTAATGGCCTGTTCGTACGCTTCTATGGCCTTGGCCACGTTATCGGCGCTGCGGTAATAGCCCCAACCCAGGTTCCGATAGACCATGGCGAAACGGGGATCGAGTTCTCGAGCCTTTTCCCAGTGTGAGATCGCTTTCTCGGGCTGGAGATCGTACAGCAGATTCCCCAGGTAGTAATGAGCCTTGCCATCCGAAGGGACAGCTTTCAAAGCCGCATGAAGCACCCGCTCGGTCTCCAGGCGGAAGGGGAAACAGTAGTCGGGAGGCATGGTAGAGGCCCTACGGTAGTAGTGGGCAGCCTTTTCGGAGTCTCCAGACTTCTCGTACAGGTAACCGAGATAATAGTGGACCAGGGGATAGGTGCTGGCGAATTTCATCCTACCTTCGGCCGGTCGAAGCAACACGTCAGTCGCCTCATCCCGAGCGCCCCAGCCCAGATAATCAGTCGCGAGCTCCAGGTATGACTGCACTTCGTCTCTCATCAGTCGCCGGAGTTCGGTGAGGGTTTCCTGGGCCTGCGGGCTATTGCCCTTCGACTGGGCGAGATAAAGCTCGTTGCGGGCAAGGAAATCAAGTGGATCGATTTCGATAATTCGAGCCGCTGCCTGTTGCGCCTCCTTTAAACGGCCGGTTTTTCTCAGAAGTGCGGCTTGCAGGGCGAGCGCCTTGGAATCGAGGCGGTTAGTGGCCAAAGAACGCTCAATCTGCTCGAGCGCTTCAGTCCAATTCCCTTTTTCCGCCGAGAGCTCCGCCAGTTGGTAGTATCCGGCCGAATGAAAAGCCGAATCCCAAGTCGATCGGTAGAACTGGTCGTATGCCTCCTCCGTATTTCCCAAGGCTCGGAGCGCAACGCCCAGATAATAGTGTGCGTCCCCGTTCATGGCGCGAGTGTATTCCGCAGTCAGTCGCTCAACTGCCTTGCGTAAATGTCTGGCCGCTTCTTCGTACCTACCTCGCTTAATGTAGTTGATGCCCAGAGCCGTGTTGGAGCGGGAATCCCCCGGATCTCTCTTAACCGCTTCCAGGTAGTACTGCAAAGGATCGACGCCGGGATTGTGGATCTGCTCGACTCTTAAACCGGTCAGATAGAGCTCTTCCACGGTCTTGATATCTTCGGGAGGCGCGGGCGGCTTGACAGTGTCAGGAAGAGGAGGGTTCTTCCGGGGAACGGGTTGATAAGAAATCAGCTCTCGCTTGTCGTCGGCCAGCAGCTCAAGCCTGAGATCAGTCTCCGCAGTGCCCGCCGGCACTGACACTTCCTTTCGGAAAGGCCGGTCCGGCGCAATATTAATGACCTGCTCAAAGACCGTCTTTTCACCGGCTTTCAATCGAACCGTGGCTCCGGGGTACTCGGACGAGGTGTTAAAACCGACCAGGGCGACATTGCCGGATTTAAGTTCAAGATTTGCAACCGCCTCCAGATTAGCTTTCTTAAAACCGCCAATCTCCCTGACCGGATACCAGTATTGCTTGAAGGTCTTAACTTCGTGAGGTTTGATCCAACTGTAATCGGGCTGGTTGTCCGAGAAAGCTCCAACCATGAGCTCCGCATAAGGCCCATCAGTATCGGTCAGGATCTGATCCCACATGCGGGCTGAAGGGCCGGTTCCCCACTCCCACAACTTGGCGCCGGTTACAACGTGATGGTTCGCGACATGCACCACCCCGGCTTTCTTCCCATGGTCGTACCCGCCCATGAAGCCTTCGCGCAGATTCCATGCAAAAAACGACGTCCCTTCGGGATGCACTTTCCACCAGCTTATGTCTTTGCCACGGTAGTCGACGCCTTGATACGTTTCGTTCGAGATCGGCCAATGACTAAAATCGATCTTCGAATGGTAAGTCGCCAGTTCCACACTCGGCGGAAAGATCACCTGGTAATTTTCGTCCACGTGCACCGCCACGTTCGCCCAGTACAGAATCGAATGTGGCAGAGGAGTTCGGTTGAAGAGCTTAACCGTCGCCTCCAGGTAAGACTTTCCCGGGTAGAGGGTGATTCCGATGAGCCACTTCATACGGTGCCGGCGCTCCGTCTCCCCGATCCAGACGGTCTTACTGCCGTCGGGGTTTTCCTGGAGCTTATAGTCGACGGGCATGTAGGTCGTGTTCCGGTGATGATGAAAGACGCACCATTCAATGCCTCCGGAGATCCACGCGCCCAGCATTCCAATCAACGCCGGCTTGATGACATGCTGCTGATAAAAGAAGTCATACTGATTGGTTTTATCCAAGGCTGAAAACAAACGCCCGCCCAATTCTGGTATGACCGACACCTTGATGTACTCGTTTTCCAGATAAACGACGTTGTAAGTCTGATCCTGCTTCACATGGAGCAGGTCATCCTGCATCGGATAGGGATAAATCCGCCTCTGCGCCCCCTGATAAGACTCATTGATGTAAAAGAGGGGATTGGGATCAGGCGGTCCCATCTGATAAGTGGGGATGTTAACCTGCTCCTCCCATATTCGAACCGTGGAATTGTCCGCGGCAGCCGCGAACGACAAGGCAGAACATAAAACCGGAATGAGTATCGCTCTCATGTCGACGATTCTACCGCAGAGCGCCAGGAACCGTCAGAGAGATCGGCAGAAAAGATGGGCAGTGCCTCGCTGTTTGTAACCTCCTACGGACCTTAAGTCAGAAGAAAAAGTCGAAATGGCCGAAATGGGTACGCTTGCGGGTACGCTGGCCAAGCATTAGGGCCGGGACCATCCGGTCCCTCTTTTTGAAAATACCTATTTTTTGTACAGCCTTATATTACGAACTCTTTGTAGTCACCGCCGAGTGCATCATTTTTCGAACAGCGCTTTGTTGATTCCCGGAATCACCCGCAGTGCGTTCTCGTAGTACAGCTTCTTCAGCACCTGGTCGGGCAGGTCCAGACCATACATTTTCCAGAAGGCATGATACTTCCGATAATAGTCGAAGTATTCATCCTTGGTTTCGAGCACTCGGAAGTAATAGGGATATTCGGATGGCGCCCAGGCATCCTTGCCGAACATTACACGATCCTGGTAGCGGATAAACCACTCCCGGGCGAATCTTGGCTGACGGCCCAGTTCGTACAAGACTGCTCCGATCTCGGTGTAGACGTTGGGCAGCCTGTCCAGCAACTCTCCGAGCTTGGCAAGATCATTGCCGAGCCAGCCAAGGTGAGCATTGATAAATGTGGTTTTGGGGTGGCGGGCGAACAAGTTGTGTTGTTCGGCCATCAGCTTTTCCCACGTCGGAAAACGGTCCGGCGGGCGAGCGCGCGAAGGATGCAGTTTCAGTTCCAGCCAGCGTTCGTTAAAGCGGTCATGCGGCTGAAAAAAAGGCCACGGTTCACCGGTATGAATAAGTACCGGAATCCCCAGCCGGGCACAGGTTTGCCAGACCGGGTCGAGCCGTGGATCATCCACAGGCACCCTCTTTCCACTTGCATCTTTGAGCGTCAATCCCAGGTTCTTGAAAATCTTAAGGCCCCGCGCTCCGTTTCTCACGTCCTCTTCAAGCTGGGCCGCGACACGTGTCCCAAAATCCGGGTCGTCGAGCGTCGAAAGATCGACATTGGCAAACACCACAAAACGGTCTCGATGGGGACCTTCGAACTGGGCTATGCCCTGTTTGAGTCGCTCCCCGGAACCGCCGCTCAGGTTTACCATTACAGCCATGTTCATGGCGTCCATTTCGCGCACCAGTTGTTCCACTCTCTCGGGGTCCGAGAATCGCTGATGGCTGTGGACATCGATAAAAGGATATTTTGCCCGATCGACCTTGTGTTCTGGTACGACTAGCGTGGATTTCGGCTCATATTCCTCGATTGACATGGTTTGGGCCTGTACAAGCCCCGTCGTGAATACGGCTACGGCTATCTGGATCAGTCTCATACCTTCAAGATATTGTCCGCTGTTCGGGCGGCACACGGCAAATGTCGCGGGGGGCGACCAGGTTCGCCCCAAATTCTTGCTGGCGGAATGAGGCGTAGAACGGCCGAAAGGTTTCCGGACTCAGCACCAAAAGGATCGCAGCTTAACCTCGTTGCGCTGCCTCAATCGCGGCTATGTCGATCTTCCTCATGGTCATCATCGCATCGAACGCACGCTTGGCCGCAGCGGGATCCGGGTCGGATATCGCCTTAGTCAGGGCAATCGGCGTAATCTGCCACGACAAGCCCCATTTATCCTTGCACCAGCCACATACGCTTTCTTCGCCGCCGTTGCCGACTATGGCATTCCAGTAACGATCGGTCTCGGCCTGGTCAACTGTCGCGACCTGAAACGAAAATGCCTCACTGTGCTTGAAGGCGGGGCCGCCATTAAGCCCAACACAGGGTATTCCCATCAGGGTAAACTCGACCATCAGCACGTCCCCCTTCTTCCCGGACGGGAAATCCGCCGGAGCGAGGTGTACAGCGTCAACGGATGAATCTGGAAAGGTCTTGGCATAGAATCGCGCCGCGTCCTCGGCGTCGCCATCGTACCAAAGACAGACCCTATTCTTTGCTTGCTTCACCATTTCATTTCTCCATTGTGAAGAGCCGTCCGAGACCGCGACATGACGGTTGGCTCAGGAAGGCCCGGGCTCGGCCGACATTTCGGACGAAATACGCTGCGGAATGATTTCTATTTTAGCCGATCGGCTCGCTCAAGACTGAACGGTTACAAGTCAGATATTGGCATTGGTGATTGGAAACGCTTTTCTGTTTAGCTGATCGGCCGTAGAATCCGGATATTCGTTGGAGAACCCTAGAACCCGGATTTTCGTTGGAGAGTAAGATGGCCTTTCGCAATTCCCTGGTCGTTGTACTGGTTGTTACCTTGCTCGGCTTCACCTGCTGTGGACGAGAAGAGGCGCTCGAGACAGAACAGCCGCCCTCCCCGGTGCTCCTGCAACAAGATCCGCCGAAGGTTATCAGCGCCTGCAGCCTCCTTACGGCCGAAGAAGCTGCCGAGATCCTTGGGGAGCCGGTGGAAAAGCCCATCGAAAGCACGACCGGCAATACCATCAGCAACTGCAACTGGCTGACAGCCTCGTTCAACTCCATCGGCATCCTGGTTCGCCGGGGCTACAATGCCGCCGAGGCCGAAAGCGCATTTGATTTGGCTTACAAACAGTCAAAGAGCCTCTCCGGGGTTGACCCGGAAGACATCTCAGGCTTGGGGGAGAAGGCCTACTGGGCAGGTGGCCGAATCAACCAGCTTAACGTCTATGCGGGCAATTACTGGCTCATCATCATGGCTAATCCCGACAACTCCCAAGACCCGCTCTCGGTCGCCAAGTTGGTCGCAGTCAAGGCCCTAGCGAAACTGACTTAGAGAAACAGCTCGTCACTCCAGCCAACCGTCTCGACTTTGATGCGTTTCAGGTCGCTGACTCCCAGGTGATAGTCCTTGTCGGCGGCTTCAACGCACAAGGGCGGCGGGGACAGCGGCCAGGGCTCGCCACGTAAGGCATCCCTCTTTTTCGTTATGATCTCGAGGCCTACTCGCTCGACTGCAACCGGATCCTTTCCGGCGATCAATCCCTTATACGGCCACATATAGCGGGGATCGGGTTGCGGCCCCTTGTCGCACAGGGGACGCAGCGCGTCAACGAGCACCAGCCTGGTTTTCCCTTTGACGTGCGGTAGATTCCAGATCTCGCCGAGCTTGGCGCTATCCGCATAGTGGTAATCCCTGGCTCTTCCGGAGAAGAGAATGTAGTTTTTGAGGACTGTTCCAATGCCGGTTAGCCAGTGGGCTTTCAAGCCGGGCAGGCTGATGAGCGCCGTGCACTGCTTCACCACTTCCGTCCCGCCCTGCGCGTTCCTGATGTTGCTCTCCGGGATCCCCGCTTCCACCAATTGCTGGCGCACGGCGGCAACTACTTCGTCGTGGGTGGGATTCAAATGCGGTGTCGGGACGAGGCCAACGATATCGGTCGGTTTAAACAAAGAGAGCCAGGCCGATTTCGTAGATTTCTCGCCGGTCACTCGCATCACCGTCTCGGCCACCATTTTCTCGACGATTGCCGCGTCCACTTTGTTGCCGCCGGTCATCGCCTTCTGATCCCGAACAACGACGACGGAACTGACCGCCCCGGCGGCCGAGAGCAGCGGAGCACTGGTCGCCGCGACAGTCGCCGCGGCGGTAGTACTTCGAAGGAAATCTCGTCGGGTGTAAGCACTCGTCTTAGTCATGACTCTCCTCCCAGCTCATTAAGTGTCTGACAGCGGTATTCACCCATCCTCGGGCGAGTGATTCAGAGGGGCATTCAAAGGCGAGGACAAGCGTTCTGCCTGCCAAGGTATGGCCAACCCATCCGTCTTCGGTCTCGCCCGCTCCAATCTTCATGTTCTGCAGGCCAATCGACGTCTCGCCACTCACCTCATCCCGATTCGATTCCGGCAGGTAGGTGCGGAGGAAACTCTGGTAGGCGGCAAGCGCCGACGACTCCGATTCATATCTGACCTCAATAAGCCGGGGCCTCTTTCGCTCGACGGAATGCCCCCGGGAATAAGAAGCTGTGATGGCTTCCGTATTCAGACCGAGCATCAGGATGTTCTCGTTGCTTAGAAAAAAGATCGAGTTCAACACCAGATAGGATCGAAAGTAGGAGACCCGGTCCGGATCCAGCCGATATCCGTCGAGTTCTGGCGGAAGACAGCCGAGAAACGCGGGAGGAGCGGGGTGACGCCGTCCCCGGCAAACAGACTCGGCAAGCGTCATGACCACTTCTCGAGACTCGGGCGTTTCCTGTTCTGCGAGAATGCGCGCATAAGTATCGCCGCTCCACAGTCGCAGTAAGCCGGCGC
This sequence comes from Acidobacteriota bacterium, assembly GCA_035593865.1. Taxonomy (GTDB): domain Bacteria; phylum Acidobacteriota; class UBA6911; order RPQK01; family RPQK01; genus RPQK01. The sequence continues at coordinate 2,250 of DAOTAI010000040.1, read as the reverse complement.
CATAGATTCCCTCGCCGGCAGGGCCGAAACTGACCTTTTCACCGTCGCGGTCAAGCGAAAGCAATCCGAATGCGTCATCGGACGTTTCCATCTGGTAAACCTCAACCAGGATGCGGGTGTCATCAGTGCCTTGGAAGTCATAAACGTCCAGGTAGCGGAAACGGAAGCCGAGGTAAAGTTCGCCCCCGCCATTCATGTAATCAAAGATAGTCGTGGCGTCGATCCGCTGCGGGCCCTCGGTTAGTCTCCATTGCCCGACCTGCTTCGGGAGATTCATCTCGCCTCCAGATCTCGAACCGATTCTCTGGGCTAAGGCCTGGTATATGCAGAAAGAAACAATGAAAGCCAGAATGATGAGGCTCGGACGCCGGACAACGGCGCCGGTGTGTACGCTTGGCCGCCAAACAGCAGCTGCCGGCCGGCCGCCAATTTGGTCGGATTGATCTGCCAAGGCCATGACGCGGCTAGCATTATGGCATGGATCGGGCCGTGAGAAAACCGATTCCGGAACAGCACGGTGAGAACGAGTGCCGAGAAATGACGGCTTTTTCGACCGGTGTGAGACCGGTTTTCTGATATTTTTAGTAGCGGGCGAGGGGAATGAAGGATTTCGACAACAATTTCTATAAAACGCTGTTGGACAACTTGCATGACGGCGTCTATTTCACCGATCGCCAACGACGGATTCTTTATTGGAATAAAGGCGCTGAAAGAATTACGGGTTTCAGTGCTGCGGAGGTCATCGGCCATCGTTGTTCAGATAACATACTCTCTCACGTGGATGAACACGGGCATTTGCTTTACTTTTCCAACTGCCCGCTGAACTGTTCAATGCTCAAGCAACAGCCCGTTGAGACGGAAATATTCCTGCACCATAAGAACGGGCATCGTGTTCCAGTCATCATCCGGGTGACTCCCATCCGTGACCGGGACGGAACAATCGTCGGCGCTGTCGAGACATTCAGTGAGAATTCGTCGAAACTGGCGGTACTTGAGCGGCTTGAGGAGCTTCAGCGGATAGCCTTTATCGATCCCTTGACGGGTGTCGGCACCAGGCGCTTCGGAGAAGACATGTTACGCAGCCGGTTCGAAGAATGCCGGCGCTACGGCTGGACTTTCGGTCTCCTGTTTGTTGACATTGACAATCTGAAGCAGATCAACGACGAGTTTGGGCACGAAGTGGGAGACCAGGCGCTTGTCATGGTTGCGCGGACGCTTGTCGCCAACATACGGCCGTTCGATTTCGTGGCGCGTTGGGGAGGAGATGAGTTCATGGTTATCGCCATCAACCTGACATCCGAAAGCGCCCAGGCCTTGGCCGAAAAACTGCAATCCCTGGTTGCCGCTTCGAACCTGCCACCTCCGGCCGGTGTTCGGCTCAGCATCTCGATCGGTGTCACGACGCCACGACCATCGGATACTTTGGGCAGTCTGTTGAAGAGAGCGGACCAGTTGCTCTACGGAAGCAAACAGAACGGGCGCGGCCGCGTGTCGTGCGATCTGGTTTCTGACCGGAAGTAAAAACCAGGAGATCGCGGCGAAGTCGTTTGCAACCAAACGGCAACCAACGTCAGCTTTCGAGTTTAAAATATTAGTCTCGATGAAGATCGCCATCGGCAGCACCCGTATCCCAAAGGTTGAGGCCGTCAAGGAAGCTTGGGAGGCTATCGGTTCGCGCGTTAAAGGGTATGACCGTGAACCGGCGACGTTTCTGGCTTACGACGTGGGCAAAGAGACGCCCGAAATGCCTGTCCGGCTGGACCAATTAATGGAAGGCGCACGCAGTCGCGTTGAGAACCTGATACTCCAACTGAAGCGCGAGAGGCAAGAGGCTGATTTTTACGTCGGCTTGGAAGGCGGCTTTCAGGTCATTGATACGGACGGCCCCAGGCGCCAGACGTTCCTCGAGAGCTGGGCTTACGCAACCGACGGGCATAATGGTTACTTCGGCCATGGTCCCGGTCTTTACGTCCCTAATACCATTGCAAATCCAATCATCGATCGAGGCATAGAGATGGGGATCGTCATGGATCGCCTGGGTGGACAGCAGTGCAGCACAAAAGCCGAAGGAATATGGGGCATGCTGACGGGCTCCATCCTGACCCGCCAACAATCTTTCGTGATTGCCGTGATCTGCGCGTTCGTGCCGTTCTGCGAGCCGGAGATGTACCGCAGGTGAAACCGCGCCGCCGCGACACAGGAAACGAACTTCAGTTTCCACTCTCGGCGGTCAGTCGGTCTTTGATCGCG
>DAOTAI010000039.1:0-19058 GCA_035593865.1 Acidobacteriota bacterium | reverse complement strand
CGGTTCACCGCCCCGGCCTCGCAGTGCCCGGTAATTGATCCGGAATGGGAGAACCCTCTCGGAGTGCCGCTTTCCGCCATCCTCTTCGGAGGGCGGCGTCCCAACACGGTTCCATTAGTAAACGAGGCGTTAAGCTGGGAACACGGCGTGTTTCTTGGCTCCTCGGCTGCTTCGGAAACAACTTCCGCGGCGCTTGGCCAAGCTGGCATCATGCGCCGCGATCCATTCGCCATGCTCCCATTTTGCGGGTACCACATGGGGGATTATCTGTCCTACTGGCTTTCACTTCCCGAACGCGTGGATCGCGAGAAGCTGCCCAAGATCTTTTTTGTGAACTGGTTCCGGAAGGATGAGCAGGGACGTTGGCTCTGGCCGGGTTACGGTGAAAACAGCCGGGTTCTGAAGTGGATATGCGAGCGGGTGGAAGGAACGGCCGCATACAACTCAACGCCGATCGGCCACCTGCCAACAGTAGATTCTCTGGATCTGAACGGACTCCGGATCGACGCGGAAAAGGTCAAGCGTCTGCTCGAAGTTGACCGGGAAGGCTGGCAGAAGGAACTGAACGATATCGAAGAGTTCTACCAGCGTTTTGACGGTCGTATCCCGAGCGCCCTCTGGGAGGAACTCAGAATGATGAGGCAGCGGTTGCGGGCGTGAAGTAGGGGAGTGGACAAAGGACGAAAAGGACATAAAGGACATAAAGGACTCAAAGGACTTCGAGGGCTCAGAGGACGACAGATTAATTGTCCTTTGCGTCCTTTAAGTCCTTTAAGTCCTTTATGTCCTTTATGTCCTTTATGTCCTTTCCTTTATGTCCTTCCAGTCCTTCCAGCTGCCACGCCCTCGCCGCTGCCGCCGTTTTTCCACACAGATTTGCACAAATGTGGAAATTTTGCCTCTACACCCTGACCCTGATTTTCTCGGCCAGGTTTTGTATCGCTTTTATCCAGGTTTGGGCGATTTCATCTCCACCTTCCGCCCTTTTCTTCATAACCGGGTAACGAACCTGGATCACCTCGTACAGCACATTCTCCAGATCCCAGAGAACCACGGGGAAAGGCAGCATTCCAGCAAGTTCAAGCAAACTCGCCAGTCCTTCAATGACATCCATGTCGGCCGGTTTGCGCCGCAAGTGCTTACTTCTTTGCTTGACCACATTACGCAGCTGGAATCCGAGCTTCTCCGAATCCAGTGTGATTCGGCGTACCTTGGCCTGCTGCAAAAGGGAGGCGATTTCGTTCAAATCAAGCGGTTCTTTTTCGAACGCCTTTTCCAAGCCCTGGTTGAGAACAAACTGTGCGGCGAGGTCGAATGCCTTGGGCAGGGGGATTCGAAGGTCCTCGAGAAATCGCATGAGTGGGACGTTAGGCTCGTAGATATCGCGGTAGGCATCTGCGACATCCTTTAGGGTAGGCTCGAGCATCAGCGCCGCGATTTTCCTTTGCTCATCCCGAAAGAGCTGCTTGAGAGAATAAAGATTTCCGGGAAAGTGGCTATCCGCCAAGCGAACGATCCTTACTATATCGCCTGAATTGAAAGCTTCCTCGATCTCTGTGAGAAGAATCTCGTGCTCTTCCAAAGATCTGAATTCTCTAACGCCACCCGTCAGATTATGCCCGCCAAAATAAAAAGCGCAGAACGTGAAACTACCGGTCTCGAAGGTGGTATTTGAGGTGATATCCAGACGGCCAATCGCCAGGCGCGTGCGTCCTGCGTGTACTTTTCGAGGGTTGCCGGAGTAGATGGTGTAGGAGTAAAGCCGGGTGGTGTCATTGTAGTTTTCAAAAAGAGAGCTGATGGCATAGTGGGCAGCCACTTTTTTCAGGTCTGTCACGGCGGGCCTGACCCGTGTTTCGTAGATCTGCTGGCCATTTAACTGCTCGCGAATGTTACTCCGGGCATGCTGAAGTCTCTCGGCCAGCCCGTCCTCGAAACAGTTTCCAAAAACCTGTTCCGCAAGCTGAGCGGCGCGAGCCGCATAACAGAGGTTCTGAACTGCCTCGATTCCCGAGATGTCGTCAAAGAACCAGCCGCAACTTGTGAACATGAGCATGGTGTGACGTTGCATTTCGAGCAGGCGCAGAACCTTGACCTTGGCGTCATGGTCGAGAGGCCGGAGAGCATGGCGGTCCAGAAACAACTCTACGGACTGGGGAGAGCGATCAAGAATCACCTCGATATAGTCATTCTGTGCTTTCCACGGGTCTTTCAAGTAATCCCTGGCCGACTGGAGGAAGCGGCACGACAGTTCCTGTTCAAGCCAGTCCAGGCTCGACCTCAGGGCAACCCGCCATTCCTGGTTCCAACCTGGAACGTGGGTCACGCAGCATCCGCAGTTGCTTCGCCATCGTTCAATCCCATGGGCACAGCTCCAGGCCGTGTTTTCGCTGATCTCCACCTCGCAGGTCGGCGGAAAACGTTCAAGGTACTCCCCGTAATTGGTTATGCGGGTATGACTGGAGGACTCGATCTGGCGGATCGCGTAAGAGAGGGCCATTTCGCCGTAGCGGTGATGGTGCCCGTAAGTTTCCCCGTCGGTGGCGATGTGAACGAGTTGCGCTCCGGACGAATGATCGGAAAACGCTTCCATCAGGCGCCGTGCAAAATTGTCGCCGCTGTCCAGGAGGCGTTCGAAGGCCACTCCCCGCGAGATGTGAGAATCGTAAAAGAACAGGGCGATAGAGCGGCCCGAGGGGAGTTTCGCCAAATAAGCTTTCCTCGTATCGAGGCCTCGTTCTGCGATACTGATCCAATCCTTGTCCCCGATCCGACGCCGGCGCTTAGCCTGGTGAGGGGCGAGAATCGTGAACTTGAGATCTAGTGCCGCCAGAACCTCCAATGTCTCGACGTCGACGGCCGTTTCGGGGAGCCACATGCCTTCGGGGAAGCGGCCGAAACGGTGCTCAAAGTCCCTGACGGCCCAATATGCCTGGGTTTCTTTTTGTTCACGGGTCGCCAGCGGCATGATCATGTGGTTGTAAATCTGCGCCATGGCAGAACCGTGTCCGGAGAAGGTTTTGCGACTTATTCGGTCGGCTTCCAGGATCGCGTCGTAGACTTCGCGGGCCTTGATCTCCATCCAGCTGAGCAGCGTGGGGCCGACATCAAAGCTTATGCGCGCGTAATTGTTGACGATCTTTACTATCCGGCCCTGGTCATCGAGAATGCGGGAGAGAGCGTTAGGTGCGTAGCACTCTGCGGTGATCCTCTCGTTCCAGTCGTGGAACGGATGCGCCGAGTCTTGAATTTCTATTGCTTCCAGCCACGGGTTTTCTCGAGGCGGCTGGTAAAAGTGACCATGTATGCAAATAAATCGTTTCATTGAGCAAAATGACTGTCGCGGTTGTCTTTCTTGAATCCGGCTTCCCGGAATTATCGTCTATCTTCAAAAAACAAGAATAGTATCAGAGCGTCGAAGGAGAAGATCAAAATGTCACACACTTTACCCCCTTTGCCATATGACTACAACGCACTTGAACCTCATATCGATGAGCAGACGATGCGCTTGCATCACGACAAACACCATCAGTCCTACGTCGATGGTTTGAACAAGGCCGAGCAGAAGTTGGCTGAAGCCCGTGCAAGCGGTGATTTTGCGCTGGTCAAGCATTGGGAGAGAGAAGTCGCCTTTCATGGCTCCGGACATATGCTCCATTCCATCTTTTGGCCGAACATGACGCCCAAGGGCGGAGGTGAGCCGAGTGGAGAACTGGCCGAGGCGATCAGGCGAGACTTTGGGAGCTACGAGGGCTTCAAGAACCATTTCCAGGCCGCCGCAGTCGCCGTAGAGGGAAGCGGATGGGCCATTCTGGCTTATCAGACTTTGACCGATCAGCTTGTAATTCTCGGCGTGGAAAAACACCAGAATCTAAACCAATTTGGATCGGTACCGCTTCTGGTACTGGACGTCTGGGAACACGCCTATTACCTGAAATACCAGAATCGAAGAGCTGACTACGTCAAAGCCTTCTTCAACGTCATTAACTGGGCCGACGTAGCGAATCGCTACCGTACCGCGCGGTCAGCTCGGATACAAACCGCCGAGCCGGCCAGGACCTGAGGAAGAAGAGGCAAATCCGGTTCGTGTGTAGTCCCGCCTCCAAGCGGGCTTTAGAGCGAACGTTTTTTCGTGAAGCGGGTCTCAGTAGGAGTAACTTGGCGATTTAAGGCCTGCTTAAGGCGGGACTACACACTCGGATTTTGCTAAAGGTGAGAGGTCGACTGAGGGACTGTCCCCACAGCCCCTTTTCCCCTTACTTCCCCTTCCAACTCCCCCTTGCTTTCGCTGTCGAAATTGCGTAGCCTCTCCCACTGCGGGCGACGCTTGGATGTTTATGACTACGCGACTCGAAATACCGATTCTCACACTGACCGACATGGTCTTGTTTCCTCGTACGTTACTCAGCCTTCGAATAACCGAGCCTTCCCAGCGCCAGCTCGTTGAAGCCGCGCTAGAGCGGGAAGGCGAGATCGGCGTGATTCTCCTGCAGCCAGGATGGGGATGGGACTCCGCCGAAAAGCCCAAGGTTTTCCAAATCGGGGGCATGGGAGTCATCGTGGACTACCAGGCGCCGGCGGTGGATGAGATCTAGGTCATCGTGCAGGGGTTGCACCGGTTCGTTGTTGAAGAACATCTTCAGGTACGGCCTTACCGGACTGCCCGAGTCCGCCTCCTGAACGAAAATATCCCGCTTGGCCCCGACACCAGAAAGGTGTCTCGACTGCTCGTCCGCTATTTCAATGAAGTGGCGAAGGCTGCAGACTCACACTCGGTTTCGCTGTCTGGTCTTAAGAAGCTCGACTACCACACGCTGGTTAATTCTATTTGCGCCTGGCTCAATTTCTCGGTCTATGAAAAGCAGAGGCTTTTGGAACTGGAGGATGTCTGCAAACGCGGTGAAGAGGTCCTGAGAATCCTGAAGAGCCATGTCCTGGACGTCCGCCTGATTTCCCGATTCCGCCATCTTCAGCCCGAAGACGCCCGGTTTAACTAGACAATCCCGGGTGCCGTTCTAATCCAAGGATCATCGTGCCTGCATGAGCGGCTTTTTGTCGCGCGACACGAGTTACAATGAAAGACTTATGCATCTGAAAACTCGCTTGATCCATCATCCCGGCGCGGTTTGCGAGCATACCGGCGCTGTCAGTCCTCCGATCTACCAGGTATCAACCTTCAGGCAGCACGGAGTAAACCGTCACAAGGGCTTCGAGTATTCACGCGGAGAGAATCCGACCCGGCAGGTATTCGAGCAGTATGTAGCGGATCTTGAGGGTGGAACACGGGGCTTTGCGTTCGCCTCGGGAATGGCTGCTATTTCGGCCTGCTTCATGTTGCTTAAAGCGGGAGATCACATCGTGGCAACCGAGGGACTGTACGGGGGAACGTTTCGCGTCCTCAGCCGCGTTTTCGAGCGCTTCAACCTGAGATACAGCTTTGTCGATACCAACGACATTGACGCGGTGAATTCGGCCTTTCGAGACGAAACACGAATGGTTTACGTAGAAACTCCCTCGAATCCCTTGATGGTGATCACCGACATCGCCAGGATTTCCGAGTTGGCCCATTCCCGAAAAGCGCTCGTGGTTGTTGACAACACCTTCATGTCGCCTTATCTGCAGCGGCCCTTGGAACTCGGCGCGGATATTTCGGTGCATAGCGCCAGCAAGTTTTTGGGAGGCCACAGTGACGTGATCGCCGGAGTGGCGGTTGTCAAGGACCAGGAGGTGGCCTCACGCATGAAATGGGTTCAAGTATCGGTAGGGGGAATACTCGGGCCACTGGATTCATGGTTGCTGGTGCGCGGCATGAAGACACTGGGCGTGCGGCTCAGTCATTCCCAAGAAAGCGCGCAGGCAATCGCGACCTGGCTTTGCGGCCGTCCGGAGGTTGAGCGGGTCTATTATCCCGGTCTGGCGACGCATCCGAGGGCGGAAATTCACCGCGAGCAGGCGGATGGGGGCGGCGCCATTCTCTCGTTCAGTCTTAGGCCCACGATCGACGTGGAGAAGTTCCTGACCAGCCTGAAAGTATGGTCCTTGGCAGTCAGCCTGGGGGCGGTCGAGAGTATTGTAACGCAGCCTTCTCGAATGACCCATGCAAGTTATCCCTCGGAGTTGCGTGAGAGAATAGGGGTGACCGATCAGCTAGTTCGTCTGTCAGTTGGTCTGGAAGACGTCGATGATCTGATCGGGGATCTGGAGGAGGCATTTGAAAAAAGTCAGGTCGACGGTCGGAAACCGTAGGCTATTGAATCTTTGAATTCTCGTATGGAGCAGCGCAATGGCAAAGCCCAAGATGAGTTCTACTGTTTGCGTGCACGGGGGCGTGAAGCCCGTCGAGTTGTCTGGGCCGATCATCACTCCGATCGTCCACTGTGCGCCGTTCGCATTCAATTCAACCGCCGAAGTCATTGAGTTTCAGGAAGGACGTTCCAGCCGCCGTCAGCCCGAATACGGACGCATGGGCAATCCAACGGTAGCCTGTGTGGAGAGCCGGCTGGCGGCTCTCGAAGGTGCCGAACGAGCTCTGCTGTTCGCCAGCGGCATGGCCGCCGTGACGAGCCTTCTGCTCTCCTTGCTGAAGAGCGGCGACCACGTGGTAATGACCCGAGACTCTTATCGTCGCACCCGGGACTTCTGCACGACTTTTCTGAGCAAATTCGGAGTGGAAGTTACTCTTGTTGATCCTTCGCTTTGCGAGATCGAAAAGGCGCTGAGACCTTCCACTGTCATGATTTTCAGCGAATCGCCGACGAATCCCTACCTCCACGTGATGGATATAGAGGGCCTTGCTCGCCTGGGCAAGAATCAAGGCCGATTGACAGTGGTTGACAGCACGTTTGGCACTCCCTTCAACATCCGCCCGATTGAACTCGGGATAGATCTGGTGATCCATTCGGCGACCAAGTATCTGGGAGGGCACAATGACCTGATTTCAGGCGTCGTGGCAGGGAGCGAGGAATTGCTCCAGCCGCTTGCCGAAATGCGTTCAAACTTGGGCGGGATTACTGATCCCAACACCGCCTTTTTGCTCGAGCGGGGTTTGAAGACGCTGGCCCTGCGAATGGAAAGACACAATGCTAATGGACTGGCCCTGGCCCAGTTTCTCGAATCGCATCCCAAGGTCAGGCGAGTTTATTACCCGGGTCTGCCTTCGCATCCCCATCACGAAATCGCCAAGCAGCAGATGGCTGGATTCGGCGGAGTCGTCAGCTTTGAGATCGACGGGGATTTGGAGAAGACGGCTCGGTTTATTGATCAGCTCAATCTGCCTCATCTGACGCCTAGTTTGGGCGGAGTGGAATCCCTGGTCGAGCAGGTTGTGGTCATGAGCTATTGGCAGATGCCCAAAGAGGAGCGTGAGAAGCTGGGACTTAAGGACAACCTCGTCCGGTACTCGCTCGGTATTGAAAACATCGAGGATATCGTGCGGGATGTGGCCCAGGCACTGGACAAGATTTAAGAGAAGGTCTTTCCACGACAAGAAACTTCGCTACGTTTCCTCGTACGTGTTCTTGAAAAACACCGCAGCCAACGGTGGGAGCGTCATCTTCAACGAATACGGCCGGCCGTGGAACGGGATTGCCTCAGCCTGAAGCCCGCCGGCGTTCCCAAGCCCGCTTCCACCGTAGTACTCAGAGTCGCTGTTCAAAACTTCTTTCCAGAACCCGTCTCTGGGTACCCCAATCCGGTATCCCATTCTGGGAACAGGTGTGAAGTTGCAGACGACAAGGAACATATCGGGGCTGGAGCGTGCCTTTCGTATCAGGCTGATCGCGCTATTATCGGCGTCGTTGCAGTCGATCCACTCAAATCCAGCGGGATCGAAATCCAGCTCGTACAGGGCGGGCTCGCTGCGGTAAAGATGATTCAGATCCGCGACCCATTTTTGAAGCGCAGAGTGAGACGGATACTCGAGCAGGTGCCAGTCAAGGCTGGTCTCGTGATGCCACTCGTTCCATTGCCCAAACTCGCCTCCCATAAAGAGAAGCTTCTTGGCTGCCTGTGCATACATGTAGCCGTACAAAACCCGCAGATTGGCGAATTTCTGCCAATCGTCCCCTGGCATTTTGCGCAGCAGTGATCCCTTGCCGTAGACGACCTCGTCGTGCGAGAGCGGCAGGACGAAGTTTTCATTGAATGCGTAAAGCATCCGGAAGGTGAGCAGGTTGTGGTGATACCGACGATGGACCGGATCCCGCGACATGTAGGAAAGGGTGTCATGCATCCACCCCATGTCCCACTTCATCCCGAAACCGAGCCCGCCGACATAGACCGGCCGGGAGACAGCCGGCCACGCTGTCGATTCCTCGGCGATGGTCTGGGTGTCAGAATGATGCTTGTAGATCTCTTCGTTGAAACGACGCAGGAAGGAAATCGCCTCCAGGTTCTCGTTGCCGCCGTAAGTGTTGGGTATCCATTCGCCCGGCCGCCGGGAATAATCGAGGTAGAGCATGGAAGCGACTGCATCCACCCGCAGGCCGTCGGCGTGGTATACGTCAAGCCAGTACAGGGCGCTGCTCAACAGGAAACTTCGAACTTCGTTACGCCCGTAATTGAAGATGTAGCTGTTCCAATCCGGATGAAAGCCCTTCATAGGACTGGCGTGCTCAAATAGGTGAGTGCCATCAAAGAAGCCCAGGGCATGCTCGTCGGTTGGAAAATGGGACGGGACCCAGTCGAGAATCAGTCCGATGCCGGCCTGGTGCAGACAGTCCACCAGGTACATAAACTCCTGCGGTGTCCCGTACCGGGCTGTAGGCGCGAAGTATCCAGTAGTCTGATAACCCCACGAGCCGTAGAACGGGTGCTCCATGATGGGAAGGAGCTCGACGTGTGTGTAGCCCATTTTAGAGGCATATTCGGCCAAACGCGGGGCAACGTCTTTATACGTGAGGAAGGTGTTTCCTTCTGGAGCCCGCATCCAGGAACCCAGATGGACTTCGTAGATTGAGATCGGGCTGTTCAAGGAGTTGGCCGTTGCGCGCGATGCCATCCAGGCGTCGTCATTCCATTCGTATTCCAAGTCCCATACGATCGAGGCCGTGCGCGGAGGTGTCTCGTGGTGCACCCCGAAAGGATCCATCTTGTTCACACGGTAAGAGTTATATCTGGACACAATATGGTACTTGTAAATCGCGCCCTTCTCGACTCCCGGTATGAATCCTTCCCATATTCCCGATTGGCCTCGCGGGGCCAATCGGTGAGGGTATTTGCCCCATTCGTTGAAGTCCCCGGTGACAAAGACCTGCTCGGCATCAGGCGCCCAGACAGCGAAGTAAACGCCGCGCACTCCGCCAACGGTCACGATGTGGGAACCCATTTTTTCGTAAAGCCTGAGATGGCTTCCCTCATTGAAAAGGTACAAATCGTCGTTGGTCAGGAGTGAAAAGCTGTAGTCAACCGGAGCGATCTGGGTTACGGCTGCAGACTCCTTCTGGCTCATTGAATTAAGTCTACTTTTAAGCGGGTCGGGCCGCAAGCGAGGCGCTGTGGGCTAAAAGGACTCCCAGGACTCCCAGGACGGGAAACGAGCTGATTATCATCGGGAGTCCTGGAAGTAGCGCAGATGTTGGCGATGGGCCGATTGGTCGACCGCGAGAGCCCGTAAAAACTAATTCTTCCATCCTCTCCCGTCCCTCTGCTACACTTGGAGGAAAATTGCCTCGGGCCTAGGTGGCAAGGCTTATTGGACCTTTATGCTGGGCACGCATATGCGGATTAAGATTCTGCTCGCCGACGATCACAAAATCGTTCGCGATGGGTTGAGAACGCTCTTGGAACAGCAGCCGGATATGGAAGTCGTGGCTGAAGCCGAGGACGGCGCGACTGCAGTCAAGTTAGTCAAGGAGTTGTCGCCCGATGTCGTCATTATGGATATCGCTATGCCCGAGATGAACGGGATTGAGGCAACTCGCCGGATTCGCACTCAGGACTCCGATGTAAAAGTCATAGGTTTATCCATGTATTCGGATAAGCGCTTTACCGCCGAGATGTTGAAAGCGGGCGCGGCCAGTTACCTTCAGAAGGATTGCGCTTTCGAACAGCTGGCGCGCACTGTCCGGGCAGTTGTCGGGGCTGCTGACAAGGCGACCCAGCAGTGAACCGATAACTGGCGGAGTCCAAGCCCCCGATCACCGGTTGGACCTCCGGTCCGAAGGCTGTCTCCATGAGTAATCCATTACGTACAGTTTTCGATTTCGACCGCCGCGAACTTCCGGTTGCGGTCCTTCTTTTCTTCTTCTTTTTCCTTGTAATTGCTGTTTTCCAAATTCTCAAGCCGCTGAAAAACGGCTTGTTCGTGGAGCATTACGGTGCCGGTCTTGAACTGTATGCAAAGCTGGGGAACATCGTGGTGGCGGCGCTGGGGGTCATGTTCTTCACCTGGCTCTACAACAGGCTGCGTCGCGATCGTTTGATCTATTTCCTGAGCGGATTCTTCATTGCATGTTTTGCTCTGATGATCTGGGCCCTGGCTGATCCGGAAGCCTGGTCGATCTGGAGTTTTTATTTCCTGGGCGATCTGGAAACAACCCTCATGGTAGCGGCCTTTTGGGCCTATGCGACCGATTTGTCTTCGACCGATCAGGCCAAAAGGCTCTTTGGCGTAATCGGCGGCGGCGGTGTAATAGGCGGCTGGGTTGGGATCAGCGTGGCCAAGTTGCTGCTGGCGGGGATCGGCATGGTCGGGCTTCTTGTACTATCGTCGGGCTTCATGTTGGCGGTAGTCGTGATAACGGCGATCACCGAGAGGCTGGTGCGAAAAAGCGGCCGGTTCAGGTTGCCGGGTGAGCGTGCGCCCGAAACAAAGTCGGCGCCGAAAGGTCGATCGCAATTCAGCGTTGCGTTAGACGGGGCACGTCTGGTGGCGGGCTCGTCCTACTTGCTTGCCATTGCAGGCATCATGGCATCTTATGAGATCGCCTCTCAGGTCATGGACTACCAGTTCAAGCTGCAGACGGAAGCCTTGGAAGGTGTCACGAACACCCAGGCCTTCATGACCAACGTCTACTTTTTCGCGAACCTGCTTTCGGTGGTAGTTCAGTTTTTTGTGGTCAGTCTTGTGATACGAAAGTTCGGCCTTAAACCGGCTTTGCTCGTCCTGCCGATAGCCCTTCTGGCCAGTTCTACTGCCTTCATGATGGTACCGACATTGATCGTCTCGAGCCTGCTGGTGATTTCAGACAACGGCCTGAACTACTCCATCCAGCAGACTGCCCGCGAATCCCTTTATCTGGTGACCAGTCGGGACGAAAAATACGCGGCCCGGGCGTTCACTAACATGTTTGTTCAGCGGTTCGCGAAGGGTATCGGTATCGTGGGCGTTCTGGGATTGGGACTGATCGGCCTGGCCGCTCGCTGGCTGAGTGTGATCACGATCCTGGCAATGGTCGTCATGATCAGCGCCAGCCTTTACGCCGCCCGGGTTTTTGCTGCCCGGTCAGCGGAAGAACAACGCCGCGAAGTCGCCGAGCTGACCGCAGTGCGGTGAACTCTGCCAGCCGTAGCGCTCAACCGCCACGGCTGGTTACGGCTCTCTCTCCCAATACGCTCCAGACCGTGTGTTCCGCCTTGATATAGCGGCCTAGCAAGTCCATCGTGAAGCGGTATCTGTCCTGATCTCGATCCAGCGTTTCATCCCTTCGCAGGTCTTCAAGGACAATCCTGATTCCGACAGCATCCAGGTCCGCCCGGTGGTGGCTGGGCAGGCTGAGAATCAGGCGTACCAGCCGTTCGGCCGGGACGTAAGAAGCGGGTTTTTTCACCAGCGTAGCAAGGCCGGCCAGCACCAGTTTCTCTGAAGCACTGTATCCGCTCCACTTATAGAGGAGCTGAGGAGGCGGGCTTTCTAGCGTACGTGCGACAACGTGTGACACCATCTCGCTTGTAACACAGGTCTTCTGCGTATCATTCAGACGCTCCACCAGGGCCTGGCATAGAAGCTGGACGAAAAAGGGATGCCCGTGCGTAAGGACGATCAGATCGGAAATGGCCTCCCCCTCAAACCTCACGCGGCCCTGAAGCGGCTTGCAAATCAGGTCGACAGCGTCAGGCAGGGCCAGGAAAGAGATCTTTCGATAAAAGGATTTGCCCAGTAACCGTCCGAAGATGGGTTCCGCTGCCAAAGGGCGCGAACCCGCAAAAACCATGCTCAGACGAGGATGACGTTCCAGCAGGGAGTTCAGATAATCACACAACTCTGGTCGTAGACGTCCTTCCCGCACTCTTTCGGCAATCAGTTCATATTCATCGAAAAGCAGCACCAGCCTGGGAGCGCCCAAATCCTGCATCAGCCGATCAAAAAAGGCCGTCATTTCAGGATAGTCCCGGGGCAGGGAAGGGGCGACAGTTCCCAACCGGGTTGTCATCGAACGACTTATCCTGAGACAAAGGCCTTCCATGAACCCATGCTCGTCTCGCACCACCAGTTCCTGCATATCCAGAAAAACCGGGACAAACTCGGCGCCCAAACGCCCATTCAGGATCTGGTAAAGGATCGAGCTCTTGCCGGCTCGCCGCTCACCGCAGATCAGCACGACACACCCCTGTCTTTGCCCCTCGAGCTTGGTTCGGATGAACTGAAAATCTTCCTCGCGGCCGAAAAACATTTCCTTGCTGCTGACCGGATTACCGACGATATAAGGGTTTGGCGTGATCAACTCGAATAGCGGGGGAGGAGTCTGGGGACTTCGTGATGGGCGCGCCATGGTTAAGGGAAAATGCGTCCCCAGGAAACTGCCGGACCACCGAGCGAGGGGCACGATGGTCGCCAGGGCAACGGCCAGAGAAATCAGCCAAAGCAGCGCATCACGCGCATTGAAAGCCAGGGAAAGAACAAGCGATGCCAGGAAGAAGGTGCTCACTCCTCCGGCGGTCACCATGGAGATTCGGAGTGCCTTCTGTACGGCTGGACCGGGTTCGGCGAAATCCTCTTTCAAGACCGCCAGAACCAGTGACACCGGAAACAGCGGAAGCAACAGAAGAGCCAAATCAGCCAACCGCGCCAGATCAGTCAGCTTCGCCAGAATCACCGGGACGCCGCCAGCCAGGCAACCGACCACGATAACGCGCAGCCGGTTCTTTTCCGTGGTCGTCAGCGAGGAGAGATACCGTCGGATAAACAGTCCGAGTCCCAACAAGAAGCCCAGCGGAAAGAGGATCAAAGCACTGTCGAGCGGCGAGTAGTTGGTTTCGAGCACCAGGACAGCTATAGCGTGCAGAAGCAGAAGCAACGCCAGCGGAATGTAAATCAGCAGAAGCGCATGGACTCGTCGGTGCTGGTACCAGGTATCGACGGCTGGAAAAACCAGGGAAAAGTGAACAAAAGCGAAGGGAAAGAGAAGAATAACGGAGTCTGAGACGAAAGCGACCAGAGTATTTGCCCAGTCTGGCAGACCTTCGATATAAGGCGGGATTCCGGTGAAAATCTCCAGGAAAAGGACCGACAGCGACGCGAGCAGAGCGGCGAAAACCTCGACGCCGGGAGCCTGCGGCTTCAGCAGCAGGGCCAGACCAGCGACCACGTAGAGGAAAATCGGGAACCAGAGCTCGCCTGCCGTGGAATAACCATCTAGGATGACACCCAGGTAAAGCGCAGCGACGATCAGGAGAAGGCCGAACAGCAGCGCTCGGCTCCAATAAGCACCAGCACCCACCGAGTTTCCCGCGAGTCGGCTGCCTCTTCCGGCTGGTTTCATACCTGAACGACTTTTCCCTTCTGCTGCTCTGAAGTTTATATCAGAATACGGGCAGAAGGGCTTCGGTATGCCGGCGATGACAGTCAGGACTGATGCATGGGGCGCCAGGGCGGCTTCAGTTTGCCTTCTGGTATTGCTTCTCGGCCAGGAAATAGCGTTCGGGCAAAATCCCCCGTCCGAGCTGGTTCTCAGGGGGCAGGAGGAAATCTACCACCTGAGGTACGCCCGGGCACGAGAGATCTTTGAGGAGGCGCGCGCCCGCTTTCCGAACAGCCCGGTCGGTTACGGAATGCTCTCGATTCTTGCCTGGAACGAGCTTCTCTTCGAATCGAGCAATTTCGCGCTTGACGATTACTCCACGCCGTCGCCGTTCGTTAAGAAGCGTACCCGGAAGCCGATCGAAGGAGCCCTGATGCGGTTCAAAGAGGCCAATGAGGCCCTGCGGATCAAGTGTGAAGAGATCCTCGAGCGGAATCCAGATGACCCGTCAACCCTTTACTTTCAAGGTCTGGTTTACGAGAACCTTGCTGCGGAAGCGATCGTTATATCCAAGAAGGACCGGCCGGCTTTCAGCTACGGTAAGCGAGCCAGACAGATCCATGAACGTGTTATCAAGCTGGACAGAAACCTGGTCGATGCGCAGATCAGTTTAGCGGCCCATGATTTCGCGGCACCGAACCTCCCTTGGAAGTTCCGCTTATTGGCCTTCCTGCTGGGTATGGGTGGCGATGAGAAAAGGGCGTTTCAACGCTTGCGCCTGGTCGTCGACACCGGGCAATACCGACGGTATGACGCTCTGCTCCTGCTGGGTCTCATGAAGGCATGGAAAGGGAAACGAGAATACTCCGTCGAGGCGGCCGAAGTCTTCGAAGGGTTAAGGCGAAAATTCCCTGATAATTTCCTGCTTGATCTAAACCTCGCAGCCATCTACGAAAAGGACAATCCCAAGGCGGCGCTCCAGATCTACCAGGACCTCGAGCGCAATCTGGCATCAAAGGCGCCCGGTCTGAAACCAGGTGAAGTATCGTTCAGAATAGGACGAAGCCATTATCGGCTACGGAACTACAACCTCGCCCTCCAGAGTTTCGAGAAAGCCCTGGCGCAGTCGCGGCGCGAGAAGGAAACGGCGCCGCTTTGTCATTACTACCGAGGGCTTATCCACCAGGTTCAGGGCGATCGCAGTCGCGCAATCGAGTGCTTCCGTTCCGCCCTTGAAGGAGCATTCCTGGATACGATAGAACGCGAGCTTGGCGATGCTGAACGTCGCCTGCGAAAGCTGCAGGGGTCGTAAGGCTGCCCTTCACCACCACCTGAATTTCCGAGGCTTCAGCAGATCCTGGAGGTCCTTTTCCAGCTGCCTGGCGGACTGATATCGTCTTGCCGGGCTTTTCTCCAGCAACCGGTTGATGATAGGCTCGACCCGTTCTGCGCCCTCCACCTCGTAGAGAGCAAGGTCAGGGGGAGGGTGATTCAGAATCGCATCCACGGAGGCGGCGGCGCTGCCTCGGCGAAAGGGAAGCGCGCCGGTAAGCCCCTCATAAAAGACAACGCCCAGAGAGAACAGATCGGTCCGATGATCCACACGCTCGGCACACGCCTGTTCCGGCGACATGTAATCAATGGTTCCGACCACCATCCCGACCGAGCTCAACTCCCGCGTGAATTCTGTTACCGTCAGGGGAGTTATGTGCTTGGCGAGGCCGAAATCGAGAATCTTGATCTGTTCTCCCGGGAGAACGAAGAGATTTGCCGATTTTACGTCGCGATGAATGATCCCTTGGGAATGTGCCGCCTCCAGGCCTGAGGCTGCCTGGCTGATCAGATGCGCCAACTGTTTCCAGTGAATTCTGCCCTCCTCGCGGATTATCTGTTTCAGGCTCCTGCCTTCCAGCCACTCCATGACCAAGACGACCTGCCCGGAGAGATCCAGGAACTCGTAAACCGAAGTGATGGCTGGATGGTTCAGCGCAGCAGCCAGACGCGCTTCCTGGAAGAAGCGTTGCCGCATGCTCACTGTTCCCAGGAGTTCCGGCCTGATGATCTTTATTGCCACTTTTCGGCCAAGAATAATGTCATGCGCCTGGTAAACGCACCCCATTCCTCCTTCGTCGGCTTTGCCTAAGATCTCGTACTGCTCCAGTCGGTCTCCTGCTTTCAAGAACCGGCGGCCTGAAACGGATTGTCCCGTCGTCACGCTGTTCTTTTTTCCTGCGTTTTCCCGAAGATGAGCAGCGAAGAGGCGCGAGGAGATCATGAACTGGCCTTTCGAGTGTTCAGTCAGATGTCCATCGCGCACCAGTCGCCTGGTATCGGCAAGGTCCTCGATGTACGGCTGATTACCGTTGGCGATTGTCCTGAGGACCCTCAGTTGTTCTTCCGTGAAGTGATCGATCAAGTAGTCGAAATGGGGCGCTGCTTCTTCGAGAAAACGCGCTTCAACAGCCCCACGATCAAACGGGGTGTCATGCATCTCGGTGAGATATTCAAAACAGGCGCAGCATGCAATCTGAAGAAAAAAAGGTTGCAGCCCGGCCATGGAGATAATTTCGGCTGCGTACTCTTTGAGCGGTCGTCCTGCCTTCTCCGACGGTACGGAAATGAGTTCTAGGGCTTCGCTCTGTTCGAACGGGCGCAGGTAGAGATTGCTGAAGATGTTGAAGAACGGCGAATCGGCAATTTCGGCCGAGTGGCAGAGGCTCTGGATCTCCATCCGGGAGGAAGTCACGTAGGAGACCGCGTAATTATTCGCCATGGATCGCAGAAAAGCGTAAAACTCCTTCTGGAAACGGGGATTGGATGTAATCGCGTCGAATTCGTCAAACAGCAGAACCAGGCGTACTTCCTTCCGGTTCATCTCTTCGAGAAGGTTCTGAAACTCTAGAAAGCCTCCTTGCGCTGTGCCGGCCGCAACCGCCCTTCCCGTTTCGCGAACGGCCTGCCTGATACGTCCGACAAGGAGCAGAAGAAACTCATCGGGGGGGAGATTGTGCAGCTGCTGCAGATCGAAGAAAACGACTATAAGACCGTCCTGATCTTCCAGGTATCGCTTTCGAACCTCGTTCCAGGTCAGATGAAACAACAGGGAAGACTTGCCTATGCGGCGCTCTCCGACCAGGGAAACGCTCTGGGGCCGTGGCGCACCCACCCGGGCCAGGATTCGTGCCACCTCCTTGCGCCGTCCGAAGAACTGCTCCGGCGCCTGTATCATCAGGCGATTGAGGTAAGGATTCACGGCAGTCCCATTCTATCTCAGCCCGAGTCCGTTGTCTGGAGCCGGCCAGCCTTGAACGCCCGGCTCTTGCCTGACATACTGAAAGCCAGCAATATCACTCGTTTCATACGTTTAACCCTAGCCAGGAGCCATAATGGATCGTTACGAAGTTGTTCTAATCGAGGGAGACGGGATCGGACCTGAAATTACGGCTGCAGTGAAAAGAGTACTCGCCGCGGCCGGGGCGGGTTTGGATTGGGTCGAAAGGAAGGCCGGTATAGCGGCTCTGGCCGACGGCCAGGACGTGCTTCCCGAAGAGACGCTGGAGGCAATCAGGCATTGCCGGATTGCTCTGAAAGGACCATGCACGACTCCCGTCGGAAAAGGGTTCACCTCGGTTAACGTCCAGTTGCGGAAAAAACTGGATTTGTACGCTGCCGTCCGGCCCGTCCGGAATCTCCCGGGGGTGAAGACTCGTTTTGACAACGTCGACATTGTCATCGTGCGGGAAAACACGGAAGGTCTCTACAGTGGAGTCGAGAACGAAGTGACTCCGGGGGTCGTGATGAGCATGAAGGTCGCGACCGAATCAGCCTGCCGGCGCATTGCTCACTGGGCCTTCCGCTACGCAACCCAGCGCCGCCGCAGGAAGATCAGCGTATTCCACAAGGCCAACATCATGAAAATGACCGACGGCCTGTTCATTCGCTGTGCCCAGGAGATCCACCGGGTTGAGTACCCGAACATCGAGTACGAAGAGATGATCATCGACGCAGGGTGCATGAAGCTGGTACAGGATCCCTCGCAGTTTGATATTCTCCTGCTGGAAAACCTTTACGGCGATGTGGTCAGTGATTTATGCGCCGGGCTGGTGGGAGGCCTCGGTCTTGTGCCGGGGGCGAATATTGGCGAGCGTGAAGCGATTTTCGAGGCGGTTCATGGCTCTGCGCCCGACATCGCTGGAAAGGGAATTGCCAATCCGTTGGCGCTCCTTATGTCAGCTGTCATGATGCTCAATCACCTCTCGGACCAAGTCGGCAGTCATCAGTTGAGAGAGGTCGCCGGCAAGATCAAGAACGCCTACAACCGTGCCTTGGCCGAGGGCCAGAAAACTCGTGATCTGGGTGGAACACTCGGCACCGGTGACTTTGCCGAAGAAGTGATAAAACGTCTGGAATGATGCGCGCCCTATACGCTTTTCTCGCGATCTTTCACGCCCTGTGCATTCTGGGAGGCGTCGTCCCCGATCTGATCGCTGCTTCTTCACCTCCCGTACGCGCTCGTCGCGGCATGGTTGTCGCCCAGGAGGAGCTGGCGGCCCGGGTCGGTCTGCAAATCCTGAAAGAGGGCGGAAACGCGATCGATGCGGCATTGGCGACCGCGTTCGCCCTGGCCGTGACTTACCCTACTGCGGGAAACATTGGTGGCGGCGGGTTTATTGTCTATCGCCCGGCCACCGGAGAACCCCAGGCATACGATTTTCGCGAGACAGCTCCTGCCGGCGCCTCGCCGGAAATGTTCCTGCGGGACGGTGTGTACGACCCGGAACTCCATCACTACAGCCATTTGTCGGTGGGAGTTCCGGGCACGGTTGCAGGTCTGCACCTGGCATGGCGAGAGCACGGAAGCATGCCTTGGAAGAGACTTCTCGATCCGGCAATCAAACTGGCCCGCGAAGGGTTTGAGGTGAGTCAGGGGTTGAGCGATTCGCTCAAAGAAGTGCTTCCAAAGATGCGAAAGTACCCTGCTTCGGTTAGCCAATTTTCGAAGCAAGGTGTCCCGTACGAACCGGGAGAGATACTCCGGCAGCCCGAGCTGGCAAGGACACTACGTCGAATCGCTGATCGTGGTCCAGCCGGGTTCTATGAAGGGGAAACGGCGGAGCTGATCGAGAAGGAAATGAGGACTCACGGAGGCCTCATTACGCGGGCGGATCTCAAAAGTTACCAGGCTCAAAAACGCGCGCCGCTGAGTGGAAGCTATCGAGGATTCGAAGTGATCTCGATGCCGCCGCCCAGTTCCGGCGGGACGGTTCTTCTCGAAATGCTCAATATTCTCGAAGGCTATAAGTTGAACGAGCTGCAATTCGGATCGGCCGCCGTTCTTCACCTGATGATTGAATCGATGCGTCGCGCTTACGCCGACCG